>CAZPDY010000044.1:0-7572 GCA_964585455.1 uncultured Candidatus Bathyarchaeia archaeon
GCGTCAACAAGGATCACACAGTCGTTATTCTGGCAGACGGCTACACAGCCGGCGACACAGTCCTATATCTTTGGCGTAAGGGAATGACAGAGAGATGCCTTCTCCACGGAATTCCAATCGAGAAAAGAACAAAAGACCAACAAATCAAGCTGTCTGGTTTCAGAACATGCAACTTCACACCCGACGAAAAAGGCGTCCTAGTCGGCACAAACCTGTTCAGCGATGAAGGTAGTATCGGCTATCTAGCGTTTGACGACCCAGACAACCTGACTGGAGTGTCTATTTCAGGACTTAGACACGAGGGAAAAGGCGAACTCGTAGACCTCAAATCAGTGCACGATTGCCTTTACCTTCTCGAGTACAACATCGACGGATGTTCCTGGCTCTACGAGTGCCGCTACCGCGAAGACAAAGACGATAGGCGTCTGGAGGTAACACGAACACTGAGCGGCCTACCACCTCTTGAGGAAGGAGTGCTACTGGGATACGATTTCGAGCTGCCGAAAACATCGGGTCAAACCAAAGTAGGATACGTCCTCTCCCACTCGAAGGCAAACATCCCAGCACAACTATACCTCTACCCCACGGGTTCATTAACAGGAACGCCGAAAATGTTATCCCATGAGCATGTCCTCGGCATCGATCAAAGGTTCCTCTCGCTCGGAGAAGACGCAAGCTACATGTCTTCTGACGGGTTGAGGATTTCAGCTCGCCTCTACTTGCCCTCCAAGGGGCTAGGTTTCAAGGGTCCTAGACCCCTCGTTCTCTACGTGCATGGCGGTCCACAGAGCCAAGAAAGACCCGACTTCACCTGGTTCTCGATGCCACTCATTCAATACCTAACTCTAAAGGGGTTTGCTGTCTTCGTTCCCAACGTACGAGGCAGTAGCGGCTACGGTATGACATACATGAAAAAAGTAGACCACGATTGGGGTGGCAAGGACAGGCTTGACCATGTTGAGGGGTTGAAGATGCTGGAGAAGGATCCGCGAATCGACTCGTCTAGACGAGCCGTCATCGGACGCTCTTACGGCGGTTTCATGACGTTGACTCTTGTGTCCAGACACCCTGACTTGTGGAAGGCAGCGTGCGACATGTTTGGACCCTACGACCTAATCTCGTTCATCCACAGGCTCCCTCAGACGTGGCAAACCTTCTTCTTCTTATCAGTGGGTCATCCTGAAAGAGATAGGGAGTTCTTGATTGAGCGCTCGCCAAAAACGTACCTAAAGGACATTAAGTGTCCAATGCTCATCATCCAAGGTAAGAACGACCCGAGAGTGGTGATAGCGGAATCGAAAGACGTGGTTGAAGACCTGAAAGCGAAAGGAGTAGAAACAGAATTCCTAGTGTTCGAGGACGAGGGTCATGACGTCATAAAATTCAAGAACAAAGTGACCTGCTATTCTAAGATAGCTGACTTCTTCTCGAAACACCTCAACCCATAGAAGACTCTACTAAAACAAGAGGCTTTACCAGAATTTCTCACATCTCATTTTTTCTCGCAAACAATCACGTGCTCCAACGGAAATTCGATTCCCTGACGCTGCAAATCCTCCCTGTGCTTCTTCATGAAGCGTGGGTCTATTCTCCACTTCTTCAGCTGCTCAACCGCCACTTCGTAGCCCAGCCTTATGTTAGTCTCAAAGAAGCGCGCTTGAATGTTTCCGAAGCCCGTTTTGTGCATTATGGTCGCTACGTCGTCGACGGTGGGGGAAAGCCAGTAAACGCCCTCGGGCAGCATCGTGTCCATGGAATAGTGGAGGTTAGCCTCTATCAGAAGCTCTTGAGCCTTGTTCTCGGCTGCAGGGCTAAGCTCCGAGAGGACCATCTGTCCTCCATGTTTTAGGACGCGATTGAACTCCTTCAAAGCCTGTTCCAAGCCTGCTCTGTCCAGCTCGCCGAAGAGCTCGTTGGAAACGATGAGGTCGACGCTCTCGTCGGCGATGGCTCGCATGTTTCTGACGTCTCCCTCCACAGTCTTGATGACGTTTTCTAAGCCTTCATCCACCACTCTGTTCCTCAGAACCTCCAAGTCACCCGCGTAGGGACCGGCAGACAAGTCGAAGGCGATGACTCTGCATTTCCGACGCGCCTTCCTAATTAAGGGCATGGTCAACTGTCCACGTCCACATCCTGCTTCTAAGAGAACCGAGACGTCTTTCCAGTCGACTAAGCTCACTATGAACTGAGCCAACCGCTCATACCAGTCTCGCTTAGCTGGCTCCAGCTCTTCAACCTAAGTGACGATTCTCAAGACGGTCAACCCACTATAACCTCCACTTAAGTAAAAGAAGTTAACCTAAGAAGGGACACGAATGAAAAACAACCACGGTCAGCCGTCAGAAACGGGGCTAATCCTCTTCCCTAACATGCCGCAACGAGCGCAGCCACCACGCACCCCAGACAACCATGAAAACTATCATTATCCAAAACGTGACGATGAGCAACTGCACCGCCGCGACAGCCATGTCCTCAAACATACCTCATCAACAGAAACAACTCTTCGGCGTCCTAAAAGCAGAATTCCCTCGGCTGGAATGCTAAGGGCTTCGAGAATAATTCCACGGGGGTATATTGCGATTCACGTAGTAACCCATTTATTACCACAAACACCATAATACTTTTGGCTACCACGACGGGAGAAATGGAGAAGGCGTGACCGAGCTGGGAGGAAACCCCGCTATCCCTCCTTTGGGTCCTCTCAGCGATGATCAAACAAACACTCTTTCTGAGCGTCAATAAACTCTTAAAACAATGATTGCAGAAAATCATGCCAGCACAATCATGCGGTGCTTCAAAACTAGAAGACGTTTTACTTGCGAAGCTTCAGACGATGGAGAAGAGACTTGTCTGCCTTCTCTTCCTTCTCTTTCAAGGCTTCATGCAACGCGTGGAAGATGGTATAATTCTCACCTGCTGGAGGGTTAGCTGCTTTCTTCTTCCTCAAAGGCGTCTTCTCCGTCACAATTCACCGCAGCACTGTATATCAACCATGCTTCACACGGAAAATATGTCGAGGCAAACAATAGGAAGGTGTGTGGAAGTCTTTTCAGGGTCGCCACAAGATCCTCAATGGCGCTATGAGAAAACTAAAATACTGAAAAAACAGTAGAAAGCTGATTGCTTTTCCTATGTGCTGAGGATGGAAATTGATAAAAATCAAAAGGGTCTATGAAAAGGCTACTGAGGATGATGGTTTCAGGATACTGGTGGACCGATTGTGGCCAAGAGGGTTATCGAAAGACGTTGCCAAGGTAGACCTCTGGTTGAAGGAAATCGCACCTAGTAATGATCTGCGGAAAGGGTTCTCGCACGACCCAAAGAAATGGGAAGAGTTTAAGAAGAAATTTGAGGTTGCGCTGAGAGAGAAGCAGGAATTGCTTCAGAGAATAAGACGAGTAGAAACTGATAACAAGGTTGTTACGCTCCTTTACTCCGCTAGAGACCAAGAACGCAACAACGCAGTTGCGCTGAGCATTTTCCTCAGACAGAGGGGAAAAGCCCCAGAGAGGGTTTTGTCATGAAGGAAAGCATCAGAGATCAATGTTTCAAGATCAAGGATCACACAGCAATAGTCACTGGCGCTTCGAGCGGACTGGGCGTGTCATTTGCTGAAGCACTCGCAGATGAAGGAGCAAACATCGTGATTGCCGCAAGACGGTACGAGAGGCTGGTCAAAGTTGCCGAAGAACTAAGTCGTAAGTATGATGTAAAAGTGATTCCCGTCAAGACAGACGTAAGCAGCGAGGACGAAGTGGTCAACATGGTGCGAACTGCCACTGAACAATTCGGATCGTAGGAAATAATAGTGAACAACGCCGGAATTGCGTCTCTTAGTCCTTCGGTAGAGATGACGTTAGAAGAATGGAAAAAAGTCATAGACGTCAACCTCACAGGAGTTTTCCTATGCGCCAGAACTGCTGCACGGGAAATGATGAAGCGCAAATACGGGAAAATAGTGAACATAGCCTCGATCTACGGGGCAGTGGGCGACATCTTTCATGCTGCACCGTACTACGCGTCCAAAGGAGCAGTGATAAACCTGACCCGCGCCTTTGCCATCGAATGGGCACCTTACAAGATAAACGTGAACGCCATTGCGCCGGGATTCTTCCCGAGTGAAATGACCGAGCAGGTGTTCAAAGACGAAAATGCTATGAAACACATTCTCTCTAGGACTTCCCTGGGCAGGACGGGGCAACCACTAGACCTGAAAGCAGCACTTCTGTACTTAGCGTCTCCAGCTTCAGACTACATGACTGGACAAACCATATTCATAGATGGCGGATGGACAGCGTTATAGGTTCACGCTGATGGCGGGCCCGTCGGGAATTGAACCCGAGACCCCCGGGTTAAAAGCCCGGTGCTTTGGACGCCTAGGGGCACTATCCTTGCTGAGCTACGGGCCCACGAAGGTTTCACAATTAAAGCCAAACTTGGCATTCTTTAAGTTTGCGTTACACTGTCTTGGGGGAAAAACAGAAATGGAGCGTGTAAGTAGCTTTACTGCGAGGAGGCTACGTTCCTGAAGCGTCTTCTGGAAGAGCTGAGCAACGAGAAAGCACCCGGTCCGACTCCTTCCTTCTCATCCGTCCACGTGATTAAAGCTCTGGAGATTATTGCTGAAAATCCCGTCGGCAGGAACAGGCTCTCGAGGGAACTCGCTCTGGGAGAAGGAGCAACAAGAACGCTAATTGAACGATTGAAGGGCTATGGCTTAATCACTGTAGGTCGAGGAGGCTGCGTCTTGTTGAAGAAGGGAGAGAAACTCTGGAATACCCTCCACACGGCTCTTCCTAGGAAGATGATGCTGGAAAAGAGCGGGCTAACGCTAGGAACGTTCAACGTCGCCCTGCTGGTCAAAGAGGGTGGCAGCAAGGTTAAGCTTGGAATGGAACAACGCGACGCTGCTCTGATGGCGGGCGCAAAGGGAGCGACAACCCTAGTTTTCACAGAGGGGAAATTAACTGTTCCTCCGGGGCGTAGGGATGTTGCTAAGGATTTTCCAAGAATCTACGGGGAACTCGTGGACAAGTTGAGACCCGAGGAGAATGATGCCATCGTCGTTGGCAGCGCAGACACGGTGGAGAGGGCGGAGTACGGTGCTCTGGCAGCAGCGCTGACCCTGCTAAACGATGATGTTAAGGGGTGAATTTGTCTCCGCCAGCGAATATGCGCTCTAGTGCCATGTTTAGGTTTACCATTCCATCATTGGTCTTCGCCGATACGGGGATTAAGAGAAAACGAAGCCCCAATCTGTGTATCGCGTGCATCATGTCGCGGCTTAGGAGGCGTTTCGTTCCCGTCAGCTTCTCATCGATAGCCGCCTCCAACGCTTTCGGGTTTGCCGACCATCCTGCGATGCTGTCAACCCTTTCTTGTGGCAGAAGGTCACATTTGGACAACACGTGAGCCTGCGGAATTAGGAATCGGTTGTAGACAGCAGCTGAGAGGAAGAGGTTTGAAACGTAGTTTAGCGGGTCGAGGGAGAACACCGAGTCGAAAAGATAGACTATGGCTTTTGGTTCCTTAGTCAATTCTTCTGCTATGTATGGACCACTAGCTCTGAAGGCAAAGAGCTCCATCTGCCCAGGCGTGTCCACCAAGACCAAGTCTGCGTTAAGTTCCACGATCTCCTCACCTAGAGTCTCTACTTCTTCTGCAATAAGGTCAGCAGCCATAATCAAAGCTCCGTTGGGTCCTAATTTGTATTCTTCCATCAAACTCGCCATGTTCACATAGTCCCTCACATCTAGGTCGGGGGTGTAGGGCAAGGTCACGGCGCCTGGGTCCAAGTTCATGATAGCCACGTCTTGCTTTGCAACTTTCAGCCATTGTGAGAAGGCTGAAGTGAGGAGGCTTTTTCCTGAACCTGCAGTGCCGACAACAAGAACGATGAACACAATCCTCACCATGTCGTAATCAGTCTAATTCCCTTTTCCCTGCTTATTTCCCTTTCAAGAGAGTCTGGAAAAGACATATTATCTGGTTCAATGGGGCGTCGATGTTTCTCGGCTTTTCGCGGTCTTGATTCTTCCACCCTTTGCCTTCACGATTTCCGCAAGCTGCATCAACGCTCTGCCCACGCGTTTCTTCGCTGCTTTGCTGTCTTCTGCTGTGGTTGAGAGGTGCAACTCTATAGTGGGCTTTTCCTCGGCGCCCATGGGATGGGATTTAATGTAAATGTAGGGGTTATCGTGCATGACCTCGTCTATGAGAGGAGCCATCTCTGATTCCATAACTTCTACCACGTAAAGGCTCGCTTCGAAGAACGTCAAGTTACCCGCCGCTGCCCTAAGCTCATACAGGAGCGAGTTTTCGAAAATCGCCTTCATCTCCGAAGGAACGCCTGGCAACGCAAAAACAGTAACCCTGCCTCTATTCATAGCTATTCCTGGAGCGGTGCCCACTGGGTTCGGTAGGGGTTTTGTGTCCTCTGGAATCTTCGCCATCTTAACCCGTGCTGGGGTCAGCTCGAACTGTTCGTGACCCATCTCCTCAGCGTACTTTGCGTATTTTTCTTCAACCATCTTCAAGGCTTTCTTGTCCACTCGTAGTTTTGATTGGAACGCTTCAGCGATGCCCTCGAAAGTTTTGTCGTCGAAAGTGGGTCCTAAACCGCCCGTTGTGACTATGAAACCTGGCTTTCGTTGAACCGCTTCTCTCAGGGCAACTGCAATTTCCTTAACGTCGTCACCTATGACGGTTACTCGTCTAACAGGAAGCCCGAGAGAGGTTATCCTCCTCGCAAGCCACTGAGCATTAGTGTTAAGCGTTTTTCCGATGAGCAATTCGTTGCCCACGGATATGATTTCCACATGCTTTGCCATTTCTGAAATCGCTCCTGAAAGAAGATGCGCCCCGAAGCAAGTGTTGCAGCAAAAGGATAAAAGTCAATCGTCTGGGCTAAGTTAAACGCTATGCAGCGTCTGTTTTTATTTCTTCTTGCCGAGCCACCATTTGAGGTATTCTTTCTGGGCTTTCTTGCGTTCTTCGCTCTCCGACTCGACCTTCGGTCGCAACTGCTCTCTTAGTTCAATCAGTTCTTGATGCGTGACTGAGAGACCGCAACTCTTGCACACATAGCGTTTCGTCATGGGAATGTACTGCATTTCTCCGCCGCATTCTGGACAATAGGGCATTTAGACCTTTTCTTCCTCGCAGAGAACAGACTAGTTCATAGAGAAATAGCTTTTGGTCATAGGCGGATTGGCAGAAGGTTATTATCCCAAGCGGGTTTCCTTAGTTTTTATGGAATTGCTGAACTTCGTTGCAACCGTAATTCTCGTGACCGCTTCAGGTGCGTTGGCTCCCGGTCCCTTGTTCTTTGCCAACCTTTCCAGAGGCGCCACATCGGGAGCTAAGAGTGGCTTGGTGTTCTCGGTGGCGCATACTGTGGTCGAGTTCACGCTCGTCATGCTCTTAGCCCTTGGACTCGTAACCTTCGCAAGCGAGTCGACAGTCAAAGTAGCCATCGGAATCGTCGGAGGAACAGTTCTCGTGCTTTCGGTGTATTTCAGGTTTACAGCGCTTTGAAGTCAAAATTCGAGAAAATCCAGAGTGGGAGTG
>CAZPDY010000045.1:0-7428 GCA_964585455.1 uncultured Candidatus Bathyarchaeia archaeon
CATGGCTCCCCTTCCTGTGGAAACCAACCGTTTGCGGCGAAAGTAGAGCGATTATAGCACAGCTTGGAGCGCGGTCAAAGTGCTTTGATTTGCAACGTTACGGCGAAAATTTGGCGCACGGCGCTGGCTCGACTATACTACAAGTCGTCGTCGGGGAGTAGCGCAGCTTGGTAGCGCGCTTCGTTCGGGTCGAAGAGGTCGGAGGTTCAAATCCTCTCTCCCCGACTGCAAGACCGGCAGGTGATCACCTACCGGTCTTTTTTTGTCGTCTCCTCCCGCCAGCGACGCAGTCATCAGCGACTTGCCTACTCCACCCTTCGAAACGGCAAAAGTAATCGACTTCATAGCACATCGAAGAACTCTCGTGGACGAGGCTTAAAATTCTAACCTAAGCTTTACCCAAAGGTTAAAAGAAAACAAACTGGTTTCACGAACGTTTTTCTTCCTTGCCTTCCTTCTTCTTAAGCTCCATAGACTTGATTATGCCCTCAAAACTGTTGCTAGGACGCAGTCTCACATTATACTTGCTCTCAAACTTCTCAATCTTTGTTTTCCTTCTCTGCACATCAACTTCGAACAGCCTACGAGCAGTGTCTAAATGCTCACGCGCGTACATTTGTATCTTGAGCTCGTAGGCGCGAATCACTTCTTTCTGTTCATCTGCGATTTGCCTATACTTCGTGACGAGCAGGAATTGAACCATCACGGCAGCGACCAACACCATCGTCGTCCAGAACCAGAACTGCCACATAGCTGTTTGCTCCTGCGACAGCAAGAGAATGATAGAAGGTCCTTCTGTATGGTCGTAGGTGAAAAATAGCCAGCTGTGCGTCCTGTTGCTATGAACGATGTCCGCAGACAGAGAAGCATTGTAATTCATCACAACTGTGAAAGGCGGAGCGATTAGAACGTGGGGGACAGAAATGCGGCAAAAACCTTTACCACCGGTATTGTTGACTTGAAAACTTACCACTGCAGTACGGTTGGCGGGGTAGTAGAAGTACTCAAACGACGAGATGGTTGAGTTGGAAACTATGCTGACCATGAAAGACCTAACTCCAACCGTTATGTTGAACTCAGTGTAGTTAGCCGTTAAAGGATAATTGTCGATGTTTTCTCCGTCGATGACATATGGTGTTTCCGTTATTCCGTCATTGTTCTTGTCAGACCCTACATGGTTGCTCCAATAGTTTCCTTCGCTTTCTTTGTCCCAAGAATTCACGGAACCAACGACGTTGGGTTTTTGTGTCGTGTTTGCAATAGTGTTGATGAAGTTGTTGTGGTATATTGCGTTGTTGTTGGACGTTATCAGATTGAGGCTGTTCTGATTGTTTATAAAATAATTGCCGAGGAAAATATTGTTGAAAGAGCCGCTGAGCCAGACGCCATTAGCATTAGAAGAGACGTGGTTGCCGTATATTCTGTTGTCGCTAGAGGTGATCAGGTAGAACCCCTGCTGGTTCTTTGAAACGTTGTTCCTTGAAAAGTGGTTGCCAGTGGAAATTTCGACGTAAAATCCGTTATTGTTGTTGTTGGACAGCGAATTGCCAGAAAACGAGTTGTCAACGCAAGCAGTGATTTCTATTGCGTTAAAAATGCTCTGGGAGACGTTGTTGTCCGAGATAAAGTTGTTTATAGACTGTGAGAGTCGGATTCCATTGCTGTTCCCCGTGATGTTATTGTTGGAGACCACGTTGTTAGAGGCAGAGAACACGTCGACTCCGAAGAAATAGTTGCCTGAAATAGTGTTGTCTGAGACTGAGTTTCCATCTGAAGAGTAGAGGTATATCCCGTGAGCGTTCCTCTGTATAATGTTGTTGCTTATCCCAGTGTTTTCCGAGTCGTCCACGTACACACCGGCGTTCGGGTGCGTCGACCCGCTGTTTTGTATAGTGAAGCCGCTTATGCTCGCGGCGTCTACACTAACGGAGATTACGTTTCCGCTGCCCTCACCGTCGATTATAGTGTTAGATTTGTTTTCTACTCTGAGAGTGACTGTCTTGTTTAGGATTACGTGCTCATAGTATGTTCCGTTGCTCACGAAGATGGTGTCTCCCGTGTTAGCGGCGTTTATGGCTTCCTGTATCGCGTCGTAGGTGGCGCCCGTGTTTAAGTTCCGAACGCGTCCTTCCACGGGTTGTCCATAAGATATGAAGGGCAGCGTGTCGATTGTTACGACTGAGATTAAGAGGGTGAGGAGGATTAGGTTTGCTGGTTTCATCGCCATTTTTCCGTTTCCATGCATGGGCAGCATATTACATAGAAGAACTGGCTCTTAAGCTCTTATTTACCGTGCAGAGTCGGAGGAACTGCATTGTTTCATCAATATTCAATTTTTATCAAAGGTTAAATATCGGAGGTTGCTTATTTTGGGACTGAGGACGTTCCTTGAAGAGGTTGCAGGGTTTTCTGGAGTCTTTCGTCGAGATATTGCTTATCATAAAGGTTTGTTTGACTACTTTTTGGTTTTGGCTTCCTCCCCTTTTTGCCGCGTATTTCTATCTTCAGTTGTGGATGATATTCTTCGTTCATCCTATAACGATTTTGCTGGTGCCTGCTGTTGTGTCGCTGTTTTCTATGTTTCTTGAGGAGAGGAGGGTTAGAACTCAGTATGGGCTTGATGAGGTTAAGGTTCTGAGGGCTTCTGACCCCTTCGGCGCGATGCCCCGACCTGAAAAGAGGAAGTGGGACGTAGAGAGAGCGGCAAGAGAGTTTGAAGAGTCTGTTAGAAGCGACGAGGAGAAAAAGAAGGAAGACGGATAGAAGCCGTTGACATGGGTTCTTTTCTTGTTTGAAAATCGGCAAGTCTATTCTTCTGGTGGGAAAAGAATGGTTTATAAATTCGCCGTTTCGTTTTTGTATTCTGATGTTTGATGGCGAGGTTTATGAAGCCGTTTGGGGTTCGCGGGGAAGTAGTTGTCTTCTGGTCAGTTGCTTTGTTGTTTCTATCGTCTTTTGTGGTTGCTGTCTCTTCGGTTGACTATGTGGGTGTTGATGAGGGTGATTGGGCGTTGTATCATGTTGAGACTACGTGGCGTTCGGAGATTCCTGGGGACGTTGTGCCTCAATATTATGTGGATATTAATCAGACTCAGTGGAGGTTGACGGTGGAAGCTGTTTTGTCTGATGACAGACTTAGGCTTAACATCACCAAGTCTCTTAGTAACGGTACCAAAGTTGAGGTTTATGAGGGCAGTGTTTTGACTAGTTCGAGCGACTTAAAGTTGTGGGTCGTTCAGAAGGGTTTGCAGTCACAGCAGCAGATATTTACTTATGGAAGCATCGTTGTCAATTTTACCAAGTCGCTGAGTTTTGCTGGGGCTCTTAGGTCGACGGCTTATGCTTCGTTTACGCAGCCCGAGAGTGAATCTATTGTTTCGACGCATTCGATTTTTTGGGATAGGGAGACGGGCGTCGTCTGCGATTGGTTGGCTCAGTTTGGGCGGCTGAGCGTTGAGGAGAACAAAACCTCGGTGGCACGCGTGCGCATCGGCATGGTGGGGACTAATCTTTGGGAGCCTCAGCCTGATTTTCTTTTTTCACCGGAGTTTTGGTCGGTGGTAATAGCGGTGATTATAATAGTGGTTTCTGTGGGGGGGTTGTTTTTGTTTCTTTTGAGACGCAGAAAGTCGAGGAGACACGTTGGGCGTAGGCGTGTTTCTCTTGACAATAGACATAGAACATAGTTCCAAAAACCTTTAATTAAGGGAGCAGTAAATTCTACTTGCTGAAGAGAAAGGAGAAAGAAGAAAAATGCATCTGAAAAGATTAACTGCTCTATTGCTGACACTGTTCTTGAGCGTTGCAATGGTTGGAATCCCCGCTGTATTTGCACAGACTGCTACGGTTAAAGTGTATTCAACCGTTAGCACTCTTGGAAACAACATAACTTACCCTGACGTCAGAGGTACGACCTTCAAGATCGCTGTTGTCGTAGAAGACCCCGACGCCAACATGGCGTTGTACGGTTTCGACATCCAATATGCCTGGCCTGCTGCGTACATGCACTACACGGGCTATACTGTTACCGTGCCCAAAGACACCTACTCGACAGTTCAACCCCCAAGCCCCTACGCAGGTATCCTGAACAAGGGTGCGTTGGGCATCCAGGAACTGGCGAACTCGGTAGATGAGGCAGATTCGCTTCCAGGTGCAGAGCCTGGAACGATGGCTTGGTTCGGCTTCAGCCAAAAAGGCTCCGTGCCTGGCCAAGTCAACGTATTCAACGGTAGCGGTACAGTTGTCACTATGGACTTTACACTGATAGACCAGCCCTTCGACTACGAAGCTCCTACGGGCATAGACTTGGTGATACACTTCACCTCGACTGCCCTCGCAGACAAGGACGCCCAGCCCATCGCCCACACCGTTGAAGACTTCACCATAAAACTGTGGCCGCGCGTGTTCACATATCCGGCGAGCCCCATGTTGAAGGTGATGCCTGAGACGATCACAGGCGCTGGTTTAGGTGCTACTTTCGACGTAGACGTGTTCTTGATGGGTGCAGATGGCGGCGACCTTGATCCCTTCTGGGATGTTGCGGGAATGGACTTCTACTTGAACTTCAACGCGACACACATTGAAGGGTTGAGCGTTGAAGCTGACCCTGACGACGACTTTGCAGCCTTCTTTAGCCTTGGAGTACTCGTGGCTGAAGAAACAATCAACAACACTGAGGGATGGGTGCACGTTGCCTTCTTCGGTTGGGGTGACCACACTCCTGTGTTCGGAACCATCCGTGTAGCCACCATTACCTTCAACGTGACCTACATACACGTAGGCTATCCACCGCCGAGTAGCTCAATATGTCTTGAGAACCCGCTCGTCGGACCGTTCTACGTACTAGATGCCGACGGCGGAATCATAGACCTATCTGCCCCAATAGGCACTGATTGGACATGCCTCTTCCCAACTTCGTTGCTGGGATATGGCTTCAGTGCAACCGACTGGACAGACGAGGACGGCGATGGTGAGCTCAGCATTGGCGACCAACTGATCATACTCAACACGGCGACCGGGAAGTGGCACGACTACCAAGTGGACGACATAACTGGCACCTTGAAGACGACCCAGCTACCATTCTCAGCTACCTACGAAGCGTTCGCCATGGACTGCCCAACTCATAAGTACTCGCCTTGGAAGAAGACAGCCGACACTGGAGGTTACTACAACGGCTACGGTCTCCCATACTGGACCGGCAACTTCACAGTAGACTACCCAATAGTCTCTGTCAACTCGTTCGACGTATACCCACAAATCGGAGCGCCATACACGTTGGTCGAAAATGTAGACTACATAGTCTACCCAGGCACCACTGAGATAGAGTTGCTCACACCTCTCGATGAAGATGTAGTCAACGAATTCCTCGGCACCATGCCAGACGTCGACCTCGGATGGCCAGCACTCGCTAACATTGCCAGCGGCATCTCGAGCGTTTATATCTACATGGACAACGGCACAGAAAGATACGGCGTGAACCTCGGATATGCCATGGAACCACCAGCCGAATGGTGGTTCGACCCTGACTTCCCATACGAGTTGGAAAGTTGGTGGGCAACCGGCTACGTTCCAGGTCCTTGGACATGGCCTGACGGAACAGACATCTACGCGAACTACACTGCCCCAGCGTGGATAGTCGTAGACTACAACGCTGAACCCGACCCAGATCCATACTACTTCGAGTTTGAAGGCACCTATACTGACTTCCTAGCTCTAGGCGACCCTGTGGGCACCTTCTGGCAAGAAGTTCAGCCTAGATTCGGCAACGACTGGGAGGTAATAGGGTTCACTGATGCTGACACCAGCGGCGACATAACAGTGGGCGACACCCTTACGATGGACCTTGGAGGATTCGTCAGAGACTACTTGATAGACATGATATCCACTGACATCGAGGTCATCCGGAAACCATGCGTCCAAGACCTCGTAGTCGGCGATCCATACTACACTGAGCCAATCATAGTGGACATCGCAGGATTCCCACACCCAGAACGCACCATGTCACCATGGTATGGAAGAGACTTTGCGATACCACTACCCAACGAAGTAGAATGCGCCACCTACACAGCACCCTACCAAGTACTAGGTAGACAAATCGACGTCTACGTATGCACCTACCCAGCACCTTACGGAGGACAAGGACCAGACAACCCCGCTGACCTGTTCTGGCCGCAAAAGGAAGTTTGCCTCTGCGCAAACGTAACCTACAACCTGTGGCCCGAACAAAACAAGGACGTAGCCTTCGAAGTCATCGACCCATGGGGTGACACCTACACAATACTATACGACAGAACAGACGCGGACGGTGTAGCCCGAATATGCTTCAGACTTCCATGGATGTGTGACGACCCATTATACTACTTCGGCGTGTGGGAGGTAATAGCCACAGTCGACGTAGCCTGCGAACACATCAACGACACCATGGAGTTCAAGTACGACTACATGGTGCACGTATGGAAGGTAACGACTGACGCAACCTCGTACGCCCACGGTGAATACATCGAAGTAACGATCGAATACGGCTCACAAGCAATGCAAACCTACGAGATACTCCTCACAGCCACGGGCTTAGATGAAACAGGAGTACCCTTCGACATCGGATACGCTTGGGTAACAGTCGGAGGCGCAAGATACTGCACATACGCCAACGGCTCAACAACCATCACGCTGTACATACCCAAGTGGGCAAGAGCTGGAAGAGCTACGATACACGTCAGCGCATTGTGGCCAGGACTACCACAAGACGGTGGAGTCGCGCAATTCCCACTAGTCACAGTCGACGTCTCAATAAGAGCAGAGTAACAACGAAAAAAGACCCAAAATCTCCCCTTTCTTTTTTTGTTTTAGAAAAACCTTAATTGAAACAACCATGTTAGACCATAACGCGTGACAAACCCCATGAAGAACAAACTCATCATTCAGATTCTAATTCTCCTCGGAACCCTCCTCATCAGCACAAGTCCCACAATTCTACTTCCCACGTCGGCAAGCAGCCTCACCAGCATAACAGTTAACCCTGGAGAATCCATACAAGAAGCCGTAAACAACGCCACTGAAGGCGAAACAATCTTCATCACAAAAGGAACGTACGAGACAAACACCTCCATCGTCGTAAACAAAACAGTAACCCTCCTAGGGGAAGACATGGCAGAGACAATAATAAGTGGACGCCTAGAAGCCACACTCATTCTCAGCGTATTGGCCGACGGAGTCAAAATTCAAAACCTGACCATAAGAAACCCAGAATCAGATTTCGGGTTAGGAATACACATAAAAAACGTCACAGACGTAAAAATCCAAGATAGCCTCATAACAAACTGCCCCACAGGGATAGTCCTCACAAACGCAAACCACAGCGAAATCACAAGAAACTCCATCACAAACAGCAAAAACTATGGGATGAACTTCCTTCCAAACAGCTCTTACAAC
>CAZPDY010000046.1:0-7356 GCA_964585455.1 uncultured Candidatus Bathyarchaeia archaeon
AACAACCCGTTAACGACGACAATTACGTCTTCAGACATCGGGCTGGGCTGCGGGATTCTCATCCTTCTTTCTTTCTTAGTTTTGCTTCTCCTCAAACTGGGGGCGGGGAGGAAAGCCGTGTACTAGTGCGGATGGTGAACGCCAATGCCGAGAATAGTATTGAAGGGCGTAACAAAGCGTTTCGGGAAGAAGATTGTAGCAGTTGACGATGTCAGCTTAGAAATCTACGATAAAGAATATTTTTCTCTCATAGGTCCCAGTGGTTGCGGAAAGACAACGCTGCTGAGGATGATTGCTGGCTTAATTCAGCCAGATAAAGGAGAAATATACATAGACAATACCTTGGTCAACGATGTTCCCCCAGAAGACAGGGGAATGGGCTTCGTCTTTCAAACCTACGCCCTGTTTCCACACATGAACGTCTTCGACAACGCAACCTATGGACCTCGAGTGAAAGCTTGGGATGAAAAAAGAGCCGCAACCCTCGCTCGAGAAACATTGGAGATGGTGAAACTCCATAAGCGTTTTGACGCATACCCAAACGAGCTAAGCGGCGGTATGATGCAACGAGTCGCAGTTGCTAGAGCGTTGGCTGCTGGCTCTAAAATACTGCTACTAGACGAACCTCTCGGAGCTTTGGACGCCAAGATTCGGAACGAACTCAGATACGACATAAGACGACTCGTGAAAGACTTGGAATTAACAGCCATTCACGTAACTCACGACCAAGCTGAAGCGATGGCTATTTCTGACAGAATAGCCGTGATGCGAAAAGGTCGGATACTTCAAGTGGGAACGCCCTACGACTTGTACATGAACCCTCAACAAATCTTCGTTGCCAACTTCATCGGAGAATCCAATTTCCTCGAAGGACGCGTAATAGGCGTAGAAGACGACACGACCACAGTAAGGCTACGCGGCGACCTGAAAGTCAAAGCCAGGAGGAATGAGACGTCTCAGGTAGACGAGAAGGTGGTCTTAGCCATCAGACCCGAAGCCCTCGAGATGGCAAAGGGACGGAAGAAGCTACTCAACGGGTTAGGCGGTGTGATAGAAAAAGTTCGGTTTGAAGGAACCGACATTCGCTATGAAATTCGCTTAGCAAATGATGAACACATCATTGTTGTCAGACCTAGTCTGGGTGCAGAATGGTTCAAAGAAGCCGACGAAGTAACCGTTGGGTTTTCGCCCGAGAAGAGCCACATGTTCCTGTATCCGCCGAAGGGTCTGATAGCTGAGCTTGAATTGGAATAGGTCAAAAAATGCAGAAAACAAAGGCTTGGCTCTAGTCATCATTCATATCTTTTTAGGTACAATGGTTTGCTGGCTTCTTGTACTCGCTCTTCCACAGTCATGTCTTTAAGGCTAATTTTTATCGCCAGCTTCTCCAAGTCTGGAGGACTCTCTTCACCCTTAAGGTCTTTATCAATCTCTGCGAACACTTGCGAGCTCGTTTTCTTCCCTCTCAACCAAGTTCCCTCAGTGCATAAAACAGTCTCTCAAAGATTTCCGTGCTCTGTGAGTGTAAAATATTTTGTGCGTCTTAAACAAGACTAACCACGTTTCTACATGGTGTTAGCTTTCTTCTTCGAGTTGACTCGAATGTCTTGAGAGCAACGGTTCAACTTCGCCCGCTTCCTCCACTACGGGGAGAATTTTCTTCAGTTTCTGGAAGTACTTCTGCGCCCGCAGCGTCTTGAAAACAGCCAAGCCTCTGTCGGTAATGGCGAAGACTGCTCCGTTCTTGTTCGAGACTCTTTCTTCGACGAGTGTATACATGACTAGGAAATCTAAATACTGCCTCAGCATTCGACACTCGATGTTGGTTTTGTACGAAATTTTCTCGAGCTTCAATGGTTGAGGGACGAGGGCTTCGAGAATGCCCAAGTACTTTTCGAGTCTTGAACGAGGCATAGGGTTGTCTCTCCACACTTTTGGATTAACTACTGTGGATAAATCCTTTAGGAAATCGAAGTAACTATTCTGAATCCATATTCCTCGTGAGCTTTATGCTCGTTTTTTAAGAATTGCAGAGTACAGGAAGATTTAACGGTGACAATAATAAGCCGTAACTAAACCTTCCCCGTTGTTATCGATTCTTACGAAGCCGAAACGTTCAAACTGCACGATAGTGCCCACTTCTAGGTCTTTGCAGCTTCCCTCTGCTAGACCAGCAGTCTCAGACGCGTCAGGCATCACTACGTGACACTTCACGTTGGAATTTTCTGGAAGCCAATGAATCAACGGTGCCTTAACCTTCTTGGCTTCTTCGTACTCTTGGCTGTGAAACGTTGCCTTGACAGCGTCCTTGGATATGCTGTCTATTCTTATGTTGAAGAGTTCCATAAACCGCGTTACCTGTCCTTTTTTCATCTTTTCAATGTCTTTGCTCGCAACCCAGAAGTTTGAAACACCGTCTTTGGGTTTTATTCTGAATGTTCGAGAGCCTCTATCAGCATAGTCAGGATGGAGTGGAATTTCCGTTTTAAAGGGTTTGGGAATATCTCTCACGATTATTTTTTTGGGGTCGGGCACGAAGAAGTAGCGGTTTGCTTTGGGCTCGATTATCCGTCGATTGTGGGCGTAAAGGTTCTCCCAGCTCAGGGTCACGTCTTGAGTTTTAGGTCCCACGTCGAATATCAACTGTCTAATCGCCTCGGTTTGTGTGCCCCTCCGCCTCAGCGCCGCGAACGTCGCCAGTCTCGGGTCGTCCCAGCCCCCATAGATTCCCTCGCGCATTCCTTGCACGATTTTCGACTTGCTTAATGACGCTCCGGTGATTTTCATGCGCCCGTAATGGATGGCTTCTGGGTACTTCCAGCCGAAGTGGCGGTACATGAACTCTTGCCTAGTCTGATTAGTCAAATGTTCTTTCCCACGTATAATGTGGGTTATGCCCATCAAGTGGTCGTCGACGCCGCATGCGAGGTTGTACAGTGGCCAGACGCGGTATTTGCTACCGACTCGTGGATGCGGATAGGTTACGGTGTCGATGATGCGCAGCGCCGGCCAATCTCGAACTGCCGGGTTAGGATGCTGAAGGTCTGTCTTGACGCGCACCACGGCTTCCCCTTCCTCGTAGCTGCCGTCGAGCATTTTTTGCCAACGTTTCGTCTGTTCTTCTGGCGGTAGGTTGCGACACGGGCATGGTTTGTTGGCTAGGATGAGTGCCCTGAAGTCTTCGGGTTTGCAGGTACACACGTAAGCATTGCCTTCTCCGAGCAGCCGTTCTGCGTGTTCGTAGTAGATGGGCAGCCGGTCACTTTGGATGAAATATTTGTCAGGCTCGCAGCGTAACCATTTCAAGTCTTCTTTTATGGAATCGTAGAACGGGAGTTGAGGCTTTTTCAGTTTGGGGTCGGTGTCTTCGAAGCGCACAAGAAACCTGCCTCCGTACATCCTCGCATACTCGTGGCAGAGAAAAATGGCTCTTGCAGAGCCGAGATGGATTGGTGCGTCAGGGTTGGGTGAGAAACGCGTCACGATTACCTTGAACTTATTCACGTTGGGTAACGGTGGAAGCTTCTTCCTCTCTTCCACCTTCTCTCTCACGAGTGTTTCAGACCAATTCTTCTCCACGATTCTTTTCTGGTCTTCATAACTTAAGCGGTTAACCTCTTTTACAATCTGCGCTACAATGGGAGCTATCTCTTTGATTTCTGCTTTTAGTTGTGGCAACTCTGCCAAGAGCTTGCCGATGACTGGCCCCTGCTGCGCTCTTCCTTCGTGGCTCACAGCGTTCAGTAGCGCGACTTTCCTTATTCTCTCTTCGAGTTCAGTGTTTGAGGGCAAGAGCATAGTTCCTCAGATTTTCCTTTCAACCAAGTAATGAGCGAAGGCTCTTAACTTCTCCTTTGCAGCCGAAGGAGACAGCAGCTTATCCACGTCGCTCCAGCTTTCTTTCACAATTTTACGCGCGTACTCTTTTGCGTATTCGATGGCGTTGTATTTCTCCATGATAGCTATGGCTTCGTCTCGGAGTTTCTGCTTACCTGTGTGGATACTCAGAATCTCTTGAAGCCTCTCTCTATCCATGCGTCCTGCTTCCTTCAGCGTATGAATGACCATTAGCGTCCGTTTGCCCTCGGAAACGTCCATGCCTAGAGCGCCTTTCTTCTTAGCGAATTCTTCTCCAGTCAGGTCTAACACGTCGTCCTGTATCTGAAAAGCCACGCCCACAGCTTCAGAGAAGCGTCCCAGTTTTTCCGTCAACTCATCTTCGGCGTCTGACAAGACCGCGGCGAGTTTTGCGGCTATGCGGGCTAGGGTTCCAGTCTTGTAGGCGCACATCTGCAGATAGTCCTGCTCGCTTATCTTGTCGGCATCTGCGAGCCCTCTATGCCATGCGATGTCCATGGCTTGCCCGAAGCTGAGGTTAATCATCTCCTGCACGTAAATCGCATACACCTTGCTCAGTGTGGTTGCGGGTATCATATCTCGATTTTTAACAAGCGGCAGTAAGGGAAGGTAGTACATGGCGTTGCCTGCGTTTATGGCGATGTCCAAGCCGAACAGCTTGTAGGTGCAAGGTTTGTCCCTGCGCAGCTCTGACTGGTCTTCTATGTCGTCTATCATCAGCGTTCCGTTGTGAATGACTTCGGGGATTATGGCGTATTCTAAGAAGTCTCTCGGGTTTTTGCCCAGAGCTTCGCAGATTAGGAGGAATAGGCTTGGTCTCCACCGCTTGCCCCCACGGTCGAGGAACTCCCAGATGGGCTCTGCGAGTGCTCGGTTCAGAGCCTCGAGGTTGTACGCGTACCTCGGCGGGCTGAGCCTAAAGACAACAGCGTCCTTCTCAAACTCGCGTGGAATATACTTCTCAATCATCTCGTCGATGACGGTAACTTGTCGTTCTAAGAACTTCTCAATCTCCATAGCTATCGCCTCGCGTAAGCTTCTGGCTTGAAGCCACGTTTTTCTAACCATTCAGCGGTCTTTCCCAACAACACCAAAGGCGTTTTCCTTAATCGGTCCACACTTTCCGCGCCCACGAGGAACATGGTGTTTCTCAGCTCTTCGACAAAAAAATTCAAGGTCTTCTTCACTTCTATCGTGCTCTTCGTTGCGGGACGCAAAATGGGAGTAGACATGCTGGCTAGACTCGCCCCCAACGCTAACGCCTTCGCGGCGTCTGTGCCGCTTCGCACTCCGCCTGAAGCTATGACTGTAAGCTTTGTGGATTGACAGACTTCGACTAAGCTTGCCACGGTGGGTATGCCCCAATCCCAGAAACTCTCGCCCAACTGTTTGTGGAAAACTTTTTTTGCGGCTTCTGCTCGATGATACTCTACTGCCGCCCAGCTAGTCCCACCAGCACCAGCGACGTCAATCCCCTCTACTCCTATCCCTTCCAGTTTCTTCGCAACCTCAGCGGACATGCCTGCACCCGTCTCCTTCACGATCACGGGTACTTGCAGCTTCTCCGCTATCTCTTCTATTCTTTGAAGAACCCCAGCGTAGTGTGCTTCGCCCTCGGGTTGAACAGCCTCTTGCAGCGGGTTCAAATGGATCGCCAGCGCATCAGCTTCAATCATCCTAACAGCCTTTTCAGCCTCCTTCACACCGTATCCTCGCACAAGCTGCGGTGCTCCTATGTTGGCAATCAGAAAAGCTCTTGGAGCCTTCTTCCTAACGATTTTATAAGTCGATTCGAGTCCGTGCTCTTCTATCGCTGCTCTTTGGCTTCCCACGCCCATTCCCAAGCCGAGCTCTTCAACCGCTTCGGCGATGTGTGCGTTAATTTTCGCGGCTTCCGTAGTACCGCCTGTCATAGCACCTACAAAAATCGGAGAAGAAAACTCGTGACCGAAAACTCTGGTGTGAAGCCGTATTTTGTCGCGGTCGATTTCGGGCAATGCTTGATGCACGAAGTAAACGTCTTCAAACCCCGTAGTAATCTTAGCCCGCACATCTTTCTCCAAGGAGACGCGGATATGTTCTGCCTTCCTGTTCTCAGTTTGACTTGGCAATGCAATTCACTCTTTTTCCACTAACGTGCCGACTACCTTTTCTTCTTTGAGGGCTTTGTAAACGTTGCCTTCTTTTGCAGCGTTGATGATTAACGTTGGGATGCCGCCTTCAATGGCTGGAATAAGTTCTGATATTTTGCCCAACATGCCCCCTGTCACGTCGGTCACTTTCGCTTCTTCAATACTGTTAAGCAGGGTTTTCAACTCTTTCAGTGTGATGTGAGGTATCAGTCGGGCAGAATCGTCGGTCTTAGGGTCGGCTGTGTACAGACCAGCCACGTCAACGCCTAAAACTATCTTTTCAGCTATGAACCTTGTTGCTAGGGTAGTGACCAACTGGTCCCCAGAGAGTATCGTGAACCCGACGCCATTGTCTAAGACCGCGTCCCCGAACATCACGGGCACAAACCCCATGTCTAAGAGCTTCGTTAACGTGGTGTCATAGAAAGTTTGGATTCGACCAGCCTTCGTTGTGATACATGATGAAGGGGAAACGGGGAAGGCAGGAATATTATGGCGTATTAGAGCGTCCACGACCAGCTTGTTTAATTCTAACATAGCTTGGTGTGTTTCCGAAAACCCCGGAATCTGTGAGCGTTCTTTGTATCCTTCCATTATCTTGTACCTTTTTGCCAGTGGATGACCGAAGCTTCCGCCGCCGTGCACGATTATTAGGCGGTCGGTGCTTGCGCCAGCTATTTCTTCTGCTAGTCGCTGGATAGCGGGGTGGTTGGGGGTTTTGAGTTTGTCTTTTTTGGTTATCACTGAGCCGCCGAGCTTCAGAACTGTCAACTTGCCTTCAGCCTTGCTCGACCTTGGCTCCGTCCGATGTTCTTCTCGCAACGAAAGCCCTTCCGCCAGCCTTCTCTATAGCTTTTTTGACGTGGTTTAAACTCTTCGGTTTAGCTAAGGCAATCATGCAGCCGCCTCCGTCTGCCCCCGTCAGCTTGGCGCCCAACGCCCCAGCCTTTCTCGCTGCATATACTAGCTTCTCTAATGGCTCGTTGGAAACGCCGACAGCGTAGAGAAGAGCATGATTGATGTTCATGAGCTCACCAAGAAGAGCCAAGTCGCCCTCTTGCAACGCTTTTGCTGCAGCGCAGGCGATTTCTCCCCCGCCCACTATTATTGGTTCCATGATAGTGGGATAAGAGTCGTATCTTCTTCTCACCTCGGCAACTAAGCTACCAGTCGACCTTTC
The DNA here is from genome assembly GCA_964585455.1 of uncultured Candidatus Bathyarchaeia archaeon. Lineage (GTDB taxonomy): Archaea > Thermoproteota > Bathyarchaeia > Bathyarchaeales > SOJC01 > CAYGVX01. Next base: position 7,171 of record CAZPDY010000046.1, read on the forward strand.
CATGATAGTGTCTCCAACGATGAGGGGAACGTCAGCCTCCACTTCCAGTCGAGTAAACCCTCTATCCTTTTGGTAAAAAATGACGCCCCCATAAGTTGCGATAGTGGGGTCTATGCCCGAAGGAGTCCCGTGGATCAACCTCTCCGTGTCGCATGCAACGCGAAAGATGTCTTCCTGCGTCAGCTC
>CAZPDY010000047.1:0-7316 GCA_964585455.1 uncultured Candidatus Bathyarchaeia archaeon
GATGAATACACAGCCACAGTGCTTTTTGACGACTTCGAAGAAGAAACAGCACTCTACTTGTCTGGCGACCTAAACAGCAGTTCTGGACAAGACTACTGGGACACGATGGACTACAACTACAGGTTTCAAGGGTCCCCAGTATTTCCTGGGGGTAAATGCTTCTGGTGCGCTGCTGTGGGCTACAACTCAATCTACTACAATCAGCCAAACATTGACATACTCTACTATGACAAATATGTGGACGCATACCTACAAAGAGACATAAACCTAAGACCTTACAAACGAGCATGGCTCTATTACCGCATAACAGTAGACATCGAACCCGGAGATCATCTAACAGTGTACGCAAAACCATTTGGGGATGACTGGAACTGGGTGCCAATCGACTCGATAACTTCAACCGACGAACCCATATATAATGAGTGGCAACAACCCGATGAAGCTCTTCCAAACACCGTTAGCTCCATAAGATTCATGTTACACAGCAGCAACGACAACCAAGTTTCCCTCGGAGCAATAATCTATTACATGGAAATAAGAGCTGAACTCCCAAACGACGCATATACAAACTCAGACGCTGGAGACAAAATAGACGAACCTACAAGCATTACCGCAAACCTCTTCTCAGGCTACCTAAACGACGAAGACTGGTACCAGCGCAACATTAGCGATACTACTAATCGTCGATTCACCGTAAACCCTCCCGAAAACGCCATCTTTTATCTAGAGCTCTACGATCAAGCCAACACCAAGATAGCAGGTCCATCCGAAGTAATAGAAATCCAATTTCAGATGGGTATCACCCTTAAAATAAGAATCTACAGCGTGATAGGCTTTGGGCAATACATAATCAAGATAGAGGCTTTCCCACCTCCTGGCGGAGGCGGTGGAGGAGGCGGAACTTGTCCTACATTGTTCGTCTGGAACGGCACAGACTACGTAGAAGAGGGAATACTAGACATTCACGCAGAATCAGACATCACTCTCCAGCATCAAATCCAACAACCCCTTGTCCGAAGCATGTGGCTTTACAAACTATCACTAAGAGAACTAGACAACTTCACGAGCCACATAGACCAGGTCAGACTCTACGCTGTAGACGAGAATGAAGAATGGCATCTATGCCCTTTGGTTTCCGCCTACCATAGCGAGCTGGGCTACATAACTTGGAAACTACGTTTCGATGACGATAACAGAGCAGACCTGGCTCCTTCGCAGAATTCTGACTTACACTTCATGCCCTCAATCCCCCATAGCAGTACAGCGTACTTCATCTTCGAAATCACAGGCTACAACAGAAAAGCGCACACATAGCTACTGAGAGGCCACTACCAACCAAGCAGCCCTCACTATACCTAATGACGCATCAACTAGCTAGAATTTTCTTTTAGTTAACCGCTCGTAAGCCTCAACGTACTTCTTCGACGTCTCTAGAACCACGTGTTCGGGCAGTCGGGGCGCTGGGGGTTGCCTATTCCAGCCTATGGAAAGGAGATAGTCTCTTACGTATTGTTTGTCGAAGCTCGGCTGGTCCCTCCCAACCGAGTATGCCTCTTTAGACCAGAATCTCGAAGAGTCAGGGGTCAGCAGCTCGTCTATCAGTATGAGTTCGTTGTCGAGGATGCCGAACTCCATTTTAGTGTCAGCTACTATGATGCCGTTAGCCTCTGCTTTCTTCGAAGCCCTCTCATAGATTGCCAAGCACACGTCATCAATTTTCTTGGCTAATCCCTTTCCTATCTTCTTCGTCACTTCTTCTCTGGTGATTTCGATGTCGTGTCCCGCTTCGACTTTAGTGGTGGGCGTGAGGATAGGCGTGGACAGTCGTTCAGCCTTCCTTAACCCTTCGGGTAAGCGGGTTCCACAGATGGGCTTTCCTTTCTGGTAGTTTTCCCACGCCGCACCATAGAGGTATCCCCTCACGACGAATTCAACCATTATGGGCTTCGTCTTCTTCACCAGGACAGTCCGGGGGTCGACGACTTCTACGACGTGGTTTGAGACTATGTCTGCTGTCTCGCTGAACCAGTAGGCTGAGAGGCGGTTGAGGGCTTCGCCCTTGTGGGGGATGCCGTTTGGGAGGACTACGTCGAAGGCGGAGATGCGGTCTGTGGAGACGATTAGTAGCCTCTCGCCTAAGTCGTAGACGTCTCTGACTTTGCCCTTCTTGAAGGAGGGAAGGGGGAGGCGTGTTTCGAGGACGACGTCGAGGCTCATCAATCATTTCCCGCTCATCGTTAGGTTTTGGCTCCTTCTTTAAGCCTTCGCATGTAAGCCTCAACCTTCCGCTGCAACCCCGCATCAGAGAGAGCGAGCATCTTGACGGCAGATAGGGCGGCGTTTTCGGGTCTGGGAACATAGGCAACCGCCACGCCCTGCGGAGTCATGACGGAAGAGAAGAATTTAGCGTACCCAAACTTTTCAGCGTCAGGCGGACAGGCAATGACTGGATACTTCGTGGAGCCTGCCACGACGCCTGATAGGGCGTCGGACAAGCCTGCAACCGTGATGAAGATCATTTGCCCCCCTGCTTTTTCCCTCTTCTCGGCTTCTTTTAACACTTTTCTGGGAGTCTTATGGGCAGAAGCAACCACGTACTCACATTCTACACCAAAGCCTTCTTCTTGCAGGAACTTGTCGATGCGAGAGGCAAACTCGTAATCCCTCTTTGACCCCATAAAAACAACGATTCTTCCCTTTGGCATGGTTCATATATTGCTCGAAAGCGATTTAAAGCTTAACGGGGAGCTTTTTCTCTTTGCGGACACAGAGAAAGATGGAAAACGCCGCCATACCCCTCGAAAAAAGGGGCTATTGTGCGAGAGACGTCTCCAGTTAGTCATGAAATCTGAGAGGTTTAAGGGTATTTCTTTCCGTAGTTCACCAAGACAAGAACAGCATCAAACAAGTCTATTTGCCCATGCGGTTCGGCTATGTCAACGTGAGGGTCATAGTTCTCATTCGCCTCCTTTGAGCTGTAAGCTACTAGCAATCTCACTGCATCGTATACATCGACGTCAAGGTCATGGTCAACGTCAGCGGGGTTCCAGTAAACGTTCATTAGAGGATAGTGGTCAATGTCGTCCTCATCAATAACGTAGGGAGTATCACCTATTCCATCATCGTCAGCATCAGTCCCTTCATAGTCACTCCAGTAGTTGCCCTCACAGTCATTGTCCCAGATGTTGCTACAGTTTTCTTCAGCTACCCCTAATAGTGTGGTGATGAAGTTGTTATGGTAGACCTTGTTTCCATTAGACTGGGTAAAAAACTGCATTCCAATAGGTGTGTCTTCAACTGTGTTCCCTAAAACAGTGTTGTTGTTTGAATCAATTTCAAGGCAGATGCCGATATTGTGCATACTTCTTATCTCGTTAAAGGATACAGTGTTGTTAGAAGACGAGGAAACATCTACTCCACAAACCTGACTGCCCACGATATTGTTTTCAGTTACACAGTTGTTTGAGCCATGATCGATATATACGCCACCACCACCCAGAAGAATGTTATTTTCACATATGTGGTTCTCTGCACAATAGTAAAGCCTAACGCCACGACTACCCCAATCTGCACCTGTCATGTTGTTTCCACACACTTTGTTGCAATATGACCTGTCAGCGTAGACACAATCTGAGAAGTCGCTGATATTCGTGTTTTTTATTGTTACGTTGTTTACGTAAGCTAGATGGAACCCCTCTGTAAAATCCTCACCAGACCCTTGCAGTGTATATCCTCTTCCATCGATTGTTATATTGCTTCTCTTGACTACAATACCGTCACTATCACAAGAAATGCTGTTAGTAAAAGCGTAAGTGACGTTGTCTGTGGTTGAGATTGGTGTCCCCTCAGGCACTACACTTCCATCCTCCATGATGTAAATCACCCCAGCTACCCCAACTACGCTGATATCAAGCCTCAAAAGCAACAGACCTGCAAGCAAAAAGCCTATCATAAACACTGAAACCACTCTCTTCATCCAGTATTCCTCAAAACTACATATCTTATTCTTTCTCTTAAGACTATTGACAAAATCTTCTTGAGACTGCCACACGAAAAACAACTTGTGATATGGTTTCTGCGAAAGAGAAAATTATAGCTGAACTCAAATAATCTAATGGAGGAGAATGGGTGAAGATGGTTCCTTTTACATCGAATCAAAGCTTAATTATGAATGCGCCTACTATCTTGGGCTAAGGTGAAAGCGTTGAACGCGAACGAAAAATTCGAAGAACTGAGAAAAGAAATGTTCGACAGATTCCTCAAGGAAAACCCAGGTCTCGCCAGCTACCTAGGACTCCACGACCCCTACGACTATCTACTCCCACGAGGCAACACTGTCCACGTCTTTGAAAACCTAAAAATAATCGAAGAATTCGTTAAACGAATGAAGGAAACAATAGACTACAACGCCCTAAACGACGCTAACAAGATAGACTGGCAAATCCTAGAGAGAGCCCTCGAAACCACCAAATTCGAAGTCTACGAGCAACGCGCCCACGAGCTAAACCCCAACGCCTTCGACGAAATAGGCGGCATCTTCTTCTTGATGATAACTACAGACTACGCGCCGCTAGAGAAACGAGTCGACGCCATTATCGCCAGGCTCGAGAAACTCCCACAATACCTGCAAGAGTTCCGATCAAGGTTCGAAAAATCAAAACCCGTAAAACTGTGGACAGAAATCGCAGCCGAATCAGCCCAACAAATACCCGGGCTATTCCAATTCATAGCCACTTCTACAAAGGGCAGAATACCCGAGGAACTCCACGGAAGGCTCATAAAGGCAGCGATGGACCTTATGCAACCCTTCCAAGAGCACATGCAGTGGCTTCAAAACCTGAAGTCGAGAACAACTGAGGAATGGGCTCTAGGAAGGGAAAAATTCGAGAAACTCATCAAGCTTCGCGACCTCGGAATGACTTCAGAGGAGATTCATAAACTCGGGGTCAGATACCTCAACGAATTGAAAGAAGAGAGAACAAAGATAGCAGCACAGATCGCACCTGGCAAAAGCGTCGAAGAAGTAATGAAGATGATTGAAAAGAACGCTCCTAAAACCTTCGAAGAAGCTTTACAAGCGACAAGAAGCGCCATGCAAGAAGCAAAACAGTTCATAGTCAACAACAACCTTGCAACAGTCTATGAAGAAGACAAGCTAACTGTAGAGGAAACTCCAGCTTTTCTAGCGCCTCTTATCCCCTTTGCCGCCATGTCGATGACATCAAGGTTCGACAAGCCCATGAGAGGCGTCTACATAGTCACCCGCCCCAAAGACATCGCAAACCTAGGCAATCACCTAAACTATCCTAGCATCCGAAGCACAGCAGTTCACGAAGCCTTTCCAGGACACTTCCTCCAAGGCACGATTTCTAACAGAAGCTCCCTAATACACTTGCTCGCCCAAGGAAACGAGACCGTCGAAGGATGGGCGCACTATTGCGAACAGATGATGATGGAGCACGGCTTCGTGACAGGTTTGGAGTCTAAGCTTATTCAGGTCAACGATGCAATCTGGCGTGCAGTCAGGATTATCGTGGATGTCAGGCTGTCTAGGGGCGAGATGAGCTTCGACGAAGCAGTAAACATGCTGATGAAAGAAGCCGGAATGTCGAAGGAAGGTGCCGTTGCTGAGGTGCGCCGCTACACACAAACACCGAGCTATCCCCTCTCATACCTTCTTGGCAAACACCTGATACTGCAGCTTAGAGACGAAGTCAAACGAAAAATGAGACAAAAATACAACGAGAAATTCTTCCACGACACCATCACTGCAAACGGTTATCTACCGATATCATTGCTGAGGAAAGTATTCGACCAGAGAATAGCGAAGCTCAAGGCTTAGTCGAACGTCTTCAAAGAGGTTTCATGCGCGATTGCGCGCTGATCCTCCGCGATTTTTTCTATAATCCGTTCAACCAATTCGGGCTCAGTTGCCAACCTGCCCACTGTATGAAGCCTGCCATTAGTGTTGAGGGCGATCTGTTCAGTAACCACGAAGCCATACGTCTCTCGACCGTACATGTGAGGGTTCGTGTTAACGACTACCGTGTTGATTCCCTCTTTTCTCATCATTTTCGAGACGGACATGACATCGTGAACCGCTAGGTCTTCGTATTTCCGGACGATTATTTCCTTTTCCTCTATGGAGCGCACTTCGCCAGTCTCCAAGCTTCTAGCCAAGGGCACGTTTGCGCTTCCGTCCGTTATGATGACCATGGCGGGTATCGTAGAAGGGTAACGTCTTTTCGATTCCCTCAGGACTTCCCATGCTTTCAGCATCCCCGCGGCAAGAGGCGTGTAGCCACTGATCTTCAGTCCCAAAAGCTTGTTAGCCACGACTCGCAGGTTGGTAATCGGATGCTGAGCAATGATTGCCCCGGTATCTCTCAGTGCCACGATTCCCACGCGGTCCCTATATCGGTAAGCATCCCCGTGCAGCCTCAGTATCGCTTTCTTCACAGCTTCAATGCTGAGCAACATAGAACCACTCAGATCGAGGACAAACATTATGGTCATGGGGGCTTTGTAGCGCCGCAGATTCTCGCGGACATCTTGGAGGCTTATTGCAAGAGTGGCCCCAAGGCTGGGCTTTCTGAACCTCTGCTTTCTTGCTGCCGCTCTGATTGTGGCTGGAAGATGTATGTCACGAGGTTTGCCTTGAGAGAATTTCCATCCGCTAGCTCTGCCCCGACCGATTGTTGTAACGGCTTCTGCCCTCTTGCCCGCAAAACCGCTCTGAACCCTCTGAGTCTTCTTCACTTTAAAAGACAGTTTTGAAAGGATGCCTGAGTCCTTAGTCGAGCTCTTGAAGATTTGGAACAGGGGAAACCCTTTCTTTAGTTGGGGTGTTTTTGCCGTGTGGCTGATGGAGGGTATGCCTTTCGTTTTCTTCATGCTGATTTGCTTGCCCTCTTCTCCGCGGTCTCCCTTCAAGGGCTTGTCGCTCTTCGCCACGGCTTGCACGCTCGGTATTCCCTGAACCTGCTTTCGCAGCCGCTGCCCAAAAGCGAAAATGACCTGACCAGTCAATCTGTTGAGGGTGGCGAAAATCTGAGAAAGCCTTTTCCTGAATTCCGTCAATCCTTTGTGCTTCTCCATAAATTCCTCGAGCTTCTTGCTCACGTTGCCCATGGCGAAGACAACTGCGCGCCCCTCTCTTCTTTTCTTCTTGTCTTTCTCTCCTCCTCCCCCGCGTTCCCTCTGAGATTTCTCTTCGGCTTTTTCAGACTTGTAGCCCACATCCTTTGCAGCAGTGAGAATCGTTTCTTTTATCTCCTCAGGCGTTGCGGGTTCGAGGAAACCTCCCTCTCTCGTGC
>CAZPDY010000048.1:0-7298 GCA_964585455.1 uncultured Candidatus Bathyarchaeia archaeon
TTTTGAGGACTCAATCTACGCTAGCGGGTTTGACGTGTCGACGCTATACGACCGAGACTATCCTGGTAATAATTGGCCTAAAAGCGAGGTAATTGATGTTATTAATGATAACGCGCACCTAATAAATCACCTTGGTCACGCCGACGTGGGCTATGTGATGAAAATGTATAACGCTGACGTAGACGCCTCACTGACCAACGAGGAAGTATATTTCATTGGATACAGCCAAGGATGCTACTGTGGGGCTTTTGACGATAGAGATAGCTATGGGAGTTACACTGACTATGATTGCATAACTGAACATCTAACCACTGAGGCTCATGGTGCTGTAGCATTCATTGCGAATTCAAGGTACGGCTTTGGCGAGTGGTACAGCACTGATGGGCCTTCTCAGCATTTTGACAGAGAGTTCTGGGATGCTGTTCTTGGAGAGGACATTTTCAACATTGGAATCGCAAACCAAGACTCGAAAGAGGATAACATTGGGCGCGTCAGCTCCTCTTGGCTTGACAGATGGTGTTACTACGAGATTAATCTGTTCGGTGACCCTGAACTCAGAATTAGATTGCCTCCCGCGTATGAGCATGAATTAGATGTCACTCTCGAGGCTCCGTCCCTTCTCAAGCTTGGCGAATCATCTTTGCTGAACGCTACTGTTCGCAACAGAGGGCTAAGCATCGAGACTGATGTAGAGCTTTTTCTGCTGATCAACGGCACAGTGGTTAACAGCACGGTCATTGCTGAATTCGTGAACGGAACTCACGTCACAATTGACTACCTTTGGACTCCAACCGCAGATGTAGTGTACAATATAACGGTGTACGCTCCACCCGTACCAGATGAAGGAGACAATACTAACAACTGGAAAACAAGAATCGCGACAGTTATAACTCCACCACCTGAAGCGAATTGGATTTTGTTGGCGACCGATCCAGATGAGGGAATAGGAACCAGCCTTAAGACGATATATGGTCAGCTGTATTCCGAAAGCGTATATTTCAAAGTGGAGCACTACCGAACTTGGACAACAATCAACGACATAAACACAGGCATTTTCATAGATGCAGATCAGGATCCCAGCACAGGTTTGCCTGATGGATTTTATCCAGGCCAGAGCACTGGTATAGGAGCAGACTACGTTATCGTTGTGGGCTTTGAAGCAACTGAAATGTGGAGGTGGGACCCGGTCGCTGGAATGTGGGACGTGAACAATCCGATTTCTTTCTCCTATTTGGATGCCTATGGAAGCTCTAACGTGTTTGTGGTAGGCGTGTATCTCGCCAGTGTAGAAACGACAGGAACGATTGATTGCGCGGTGACCGATACTATGTCAAACTGGGATTGGATGCCCGATTTGGGGCACTTCACTTTGTCCCTGATCCAATATGAGCATGAGTTAGCTGTTTTCTTAAAGACCAAGCAGCGTCTTCAGCCAGGCGAAACGTGCATACTGAACGCCACGGTGCACAACTTTGGATTGAACACTGAAACAGACGTGGAGATCCAAATTCTCATAAACGGGAGCATAGTTGCAAGCGAAACATTGGATGAGCTTGTCAAGGGCGCATGGCATACTGTAAACTACTCTTGGACGCCTACAGTGGAGGGCATCTACAACATAACAGCTTATGCTCCCCCAGTTCCAGCCGAAGAAGCCACTGAAAATAACGTTCTGACTCAGATGGTTCCAGTTGAAGCTCTGCCAGACATCCTCGTCGTGAGTGACGACGACGGTGGAGCTTGGGTTAGTGGGACAAGCTTGCGGGAGTTCGAGTCTGCTCTGACGGCGGTGGGCTACGATTACTGGGTTTGGAATGAATCATCTATGGGCAATCCGCCCCTGGACTTTCTAACCGAATTTTCTTTAGTGGTCTGGACTTGCGGCGACTACTGGAGCTGGGCTGTTGACCCAACTGACGCAGTAGCTTTGGCATCCTATCTTGCTCAGGGCGGGAATCTTCTCCTCGAAGGCGAAGACATCGGCTATAACCACGGTTCCGACAGCTTCATGGTGAACGTAGCTCACGCAACATATCAGGTTGATGACACTGCAGCGCTAGGGTTGACTGTGACTGACTCTACCCACCCTGTTGCCCTTGGTCTGCCAACAAGCTTCGCTTGGCTGACTGATCCACCTTTCGACGATGGGGTTTCTCCGACGAACGGTGGAGCCGAGGTCATCCAGTACACGGGCACTGTGTGGACTGCGGTGACGGTTTTCGAGGGACCCAGCAGCGGTTCGGTGGTATATTGCGCGTTCCCACTTCACTGTTTGGCGGCGTCTCATGGAGAAACCTTGGCGATAAATTCGATCAACTGGTTGTTAAGTGTGCAGTTCGAGCATGAACTCGCAGTTGAGTTGGAGGCGCCAGAACGTCTTGAACTTGGCGATTCAGCTTTGTTGAACGCAACCGTTGTCAACAATGGATTGAACAACGAGTTTGACGTGCAGTTGTTCTTGCTGATAAATGACGGCGCTGTTGACAGTGAAACGATTCCTGAACTTCTGGTTGGGGAATCTTACACGATCAGTTATTCGTGGACCCCAATGGCAGAGACCACATACAACGTAACAGCTTACGCTCCACTGGTACCTGGAGAAACCGTAACCGTGAACAATGTTCATTCAGTGTACGTTGCCGTGTCCTACGCCCCAAAAATACTGGCGTACGTGGAATACGCTGACTACTACCAAGAATATGCGAATGCATTGGGAGCCATAGACTCGACTTTTGGACCTGGCTACATTTTGTCAGAGCTATTTGACTACACCCAATTGGATTCGATGCTTCTTGACAACGACGTTCTCCTCGTCCCGGAGCAAGAATACGCTAGCCTCGCTACTTTGTTTGCGGTGGGAGCCAGCTGGTCAACGACCCTGTCGAACTTCCTAGCTGAAGGTGGCATCGTAATTGTCTGCGACTTCAGTGGCGGAAGCTACGGCATCCTCACGGGCGCGGGGCTGATGTCTGTCTCTGGTGTCAACTATATAACTGGAGGCACCGTCCATCTTGTTGACCCCTCAGATCCGCTGGCCGAAGGCGTTTCCAACACATTCATCGCTCCAAATGGAGCAGTAAGCTTTGTCACATCTGAGGCTAACGTTGTCTCCAACGATGGTACATATCCTGTTGTAATCCATAAGACTGTTGGTTCAGGGCACATTGCACTCATTGGCTTCGACTACTTTGAGTCAAACGCAGACGCGAACCGAGTATTGGGCAACGCGGTAGGTCTCTGGGCTCCCACGCCGACGTATGCATACCTCGTAGTTCGCGGGTTCGACAATAGAATCTACTACCACATGTGCAGTTCTTCAGGCAGCCCTTGGGAGGAATGGAACGTTGTGCCCACAGGAACCACGTGCGATAGCCCAGCGGCCGCTGTATGCTGCGGTAGGTTGCACATCGTCGTTCGCGGCATGGATGGCTACAGCATCTGGTATGGGTGGATAAACCTGACCGACAACAGCTTCTATGGTTGGACGTGGCTTAGCGGGGCAACTCCTTCAGCGCCCAAACTTGCCTCCAATGGCACCGCAATAAACCTTGCTGTTCGCGGATTCGACGATCGGATCTACTGCCGCTCATACGACTGCATTTCACACTCTTGGGAAGAATGGAACGCTGTTCCCACTGGAGCAACCTGTGACAGCCCGGCTGTAGAGATGGTCGGCGACGATTTGCACGTTGTTGTTCGTGGAATGGATGGATACTCTCTATGGCACGGATGCTTGACGAATCCTGCTGATCCAGGCAGCTTTTCAGGTTGGACTTGGCTGAGCGGTGCGACCCCCTCGGCGCCGACGCTATCTTCGAGTGGCTCTATCCTGTACCTTGCTGTTCAAGGTTTTGATTACGGAATCTACTATCGTATCTTTGAAGGTACGTGGGGTGACTGGAAGGCTTTGTCAGGCGGTACCTGTGACAGCCCCGCTGCAGCAATGGTTGCCGACGACTTGCACGTTGTTGTCCGTGGCGCAGATGGTAACACGTTGTGGCATGAATTCCTTGATGATCCCTCAGATCCAGGAAGCTGTTCAGACTGGTGTTGCCTTAGTGGTGCAACCCCTTCGGCGCCAACACTCGCAGTCGAGAAGTACGTGAGATTCGAATGGATGGAACAGTGGAGTTACACTTATGGCGCTGATGGCCACTCGCAGTTCGCGCAGCCAATTGGAGACATTGACGAGGACGGGGTTAACGAGATCATAGTCGGCGGGTATGAAACACTCGGCATCGGCATGGCCCGCATCTTATCCTACGACGCAATCGCGGGCACATATGTGGAAGAATACAGCTGGACACATGGAGGTGGCGTCTACAACGCTCCCTCAGGGGCAACCGTCGTGGATCTCGATGATAATGGAGATTTAGAACTCGTGGTTTCATGGGCGTATTCCGGCGTGAACGACGGAGTGTGGGCGTACGATTGGGACGGTGTGACTCTCGTGCAGCTTGATCATTATTACGCTAGCTTCGTCTTCGATGTTTACACCTGTGATTATGATGACGACGGTGACTTGGAGGTGCTGATCGCAAACGCTCCGTGGGGCGGTACTCCTTATCATGTGATAGCGTTAGGGTGGCAGGGCGGTCAATTCGTTGAAGAGGCTACGTGGCTGCTTGAAGGGTACAGTTGGGAGTGCCCTATGATTTGGAGTGGAGACACCGACGATGACGATAAGACAGAAGTGATAGTGGTCATTTCTGACAGTTACTACAGCACAGCAGGCGTTTGGGCGCTGAGTTGGAATCAAACATCGAATGAGTGGGAGGAACAGCTGGTTTACGCTGGTCCGTTTTCAGGCACACCTTACGGAGTTGCTGTCGGGGATATTGATGGAGACGGAACCCCTGAAATCGGAGTTGGAAACAATGTGGGTGGTTATGTTGGAGCAGCTGCGTATCTGTTCGAGTGGGACGGAACCTCCTATTCGAAGGTGTGGGAAGGCAGCTGGTCTGGAGAATACTGCGCCATAGAAGCCATAGCCATAGGTGATGCTGACAATGATGGAAAAAACGAGTTTTGCGTTGGAGGCGGCCACGTGCATATAATAGAATGGACAGGAACCGGATATGCTGAGACAGCGACTATAACAGAAACTGCTGGGTTGCTTGCGGGTCTTATAATAGGAGACTGCGACTCAGATGGCTTAAACGAGATCAAAGCATGCGATATCCTAGGCTATGGTCCCGGCAAAGAATGGATATTCAAATATTCACCAGTCCAGTAAGCAACGCACGAATTAAGCCACAGACCCAACGCCTTCGACACCACACACTAAAACTAGAGACCACTACATCATTTTCATGCTATTAGTCCTTGAACTCGTCTGCCTTAGCGTTCAAGGTACATTGCGATTATGCCCAGTATGGCTCCGAAGATGCATATCCACGGTGCGATGTCAATGGTTAGAGCAACCATACTCATCGGAATCAGACCTAGGCCAATCGCTATGATGATTGAGAAGAACAGGGCAAAACCTGTGGCGTTGGTTACTAGCTTGTTTCCGATCGAGTATCCAAAAAGTATGAGGTAGCCCCCTAGCACGGTTAACAGACCCAAAAGAAGGATTAGCATGACTACTACTCCGACTATGTGCACGTTTATGATTCCGTTTTCGATTGTGAAGGTCCCAAGGTCAACACCTCGTATTCCTGTGGCTCCAGAAGCTATCCAAGGAAAGAACAGTGACACGACGATGATTACGCCGCTTATAATGGCGGTGGAGCCTTGGACTAGTCGGTTTTTTGGAGCACCCTTGCGGTGGAAGAAGAGGGCTAATCCTATTCCGACGAAGATTGTAACAGGGGCGAAAAGCCATAGAATGCTGTCAGATCCATTGAACAGAAAGCTGAAGCCGGTCGAGATTGTCTGTTGTACCGAGAATTTGCCTTCCACTGTTGAGGGCGAGCCGCTAAAACTTCCTACGCTCTGATACGGTATCAGCGTTTGAGAGTATTCTTGGCCGAGGATGCTTCCCTGAGCGATTACGCTCACGTACAGGGTGTATCTGATGTTTTGTACGGCAACAACGAGAAGGTCTCCGATTTCTGCGTTGTTGGTGGTGAGGGTTATTTCCTTTGACCCTGTCGTTGTCCAAGATAGTGAACTGGTGCTCAAAGAGGCGCTGCCGTTTACTCCACATTCTCCGTTCACTATGCCCTTAGCTGTTAGCTTTAAGCCTATACTGCCTATGCCCACGTTGTACGATAGGCCTGGTATGTCGTATTGCTTCTCTGCGAGGGGGTCCGTGTTCAGGGTTGCTTCTCCGACGCCTGGAACGTTTATTGTTAGGCTGAGTGTCTGGGTACTTAGTGAGACTGATACCTTGGTCGATCCATTTGGAGTGATCTTTCCTTCAGACACGCTGACAGCAGGTCTGTAGGTGGCGGATACGTATTGGTTTCCTACAGAAAAGGTCACGGTCTTGGATTCTCCTCTAGCCTGAGGGAGGGTAGTTAGAATGAGGGATGCCAACGCGCATATTAGTAGCATTCTCACAGTGCTTTTGATCATCTACACCCATCGCCCGCGATTGATATTTTTATTCTTTTTGGATTTTTATGATTTGCGGAAGGACAGAAAAGTCCTCTATAACAGGAATCCAGAAGAATTCATGACTTGACAGACGGTTCTGCGTGTGTTGGAGTGCGTTATGATGCACACTTTCTGGGGCTAGAAATTTGTTTCATAATGTTATTAAGGAGGTGTAATACAAAGGCTGTAGAAGAGGGAGAGAATTGGAGAACATGTTGTTTAACAGGCGATTCTGCACTTCAATAAGAGCTTCAATATTGTCTGCTGTTTTGTTGATTCTGCTGTCGCCTTCCCTGGTCGCCACCACGGCGAGTTCTGAGGTTGCATTGTAGTGGAGTTACGGAACGGGTGGAAACATTCTTGACTTGAAACCCTTTGTGGGCGTCAACGGTGATGGAACCGTGGAGGTTGTTGTTGGGTCTTCCGACAATAATGTGTATGTTGTTGATGGCTATACAGGCACTAAAGTGTGGAGCAGAATCCACGCGGAGGGTGATATAGTCTCGGTAGACTTGATCGACGACATTATCGGAGACGGCGTAGAAGAGGTTGTGGCTGGATGCGCAGAAGGGATGCAGGTCTACTGTCATAATGGTGTCAATGGAAACCAGTTATGGAATAGAACAGTCGACAACAACGTCTACAGGATACAGAGCGTCGACGATGTGGATGATGATGGCATTTCAGATGTCCTGGTTGGATTTTGGCGAGGGTCCGGAGCAACATCGGGGGTGTCTTGTATTCGAGGGTTTAGC
>CAZPDY010000049.1:0-7277 GCA_964585455.1 uncultured Candidatus Bathyarchaeia archaeon
CTCTAAGCCCTCGTTCTGTGGCTACTTCGACGTAGGCGATGCCGTCGTAGAGGGTGAAAGCCAATTCCTGTACAGCGTTGGAGCCTGCTTCGCGGATGTGGTAGCCGCTTATGCTTATGGGGTTCCAGTTGGGCAGATGCTTTGTGCAGTATTCCACTATGTCGGTCACGAGTTTGACTGAGGGGCGTGGGGGGAATATGCAGAGTTTTTGGGCGAAGAATTCTTTCAGGAGGTCGTTCTGCGTCGTGCCTCCGAGCTTGGTGTGTGTGACGCCTTGTTTGTCCCCTATGGCGACGTACATTGCGAGGAGCATGGCTGCGGGTCCGTTTATGGTCATACTGGTGGTGACTTTGTCGAGGGGAATTCCTTCGAAGAGGGTTTCGAAGTCCTTGAGGGACGCGACTGCGACTCCGCACCTGCCCACTTCGCCCTCTGCCTTGGGGTGGTCGGAGTCGTAGCCCATGATGGTGGGGTAGTCGAAGGCTATGCTAAGTCCCGTTTCTCCTTCCTTGAGGAGGTACTTGAAGCGCTTATTCGTTTGTGCGGCTGTACCGAAGCCGCTGAATTGGCGCATGGTCCATAGGCGTCCTCGGTACATTGTCGCGTGTACGCCGCGGGTGAAGGGGTATTCTCCTGGGAATCCCAAGTCTCTAGCGTAGTCGAGGTTCTTTGTGTCTAGGGGTGTGTAGAGCCTTTTTATCGGGATTTCCGAGATGTTTCGGAAATCCTTTTTTCTTTCTGGGTGGCGTTTGAGCCAGTTGGGGACTGTGGTTCTTTCCCATCTTCTCTGTTGTTTTGTGAGTTCTTTGCTTTTTTTCGGTTCTTGAACTGTCAATGTGTATGTGCCTCTTTTTTTGGAGTTGGGATAGATAGAGTTGTTGGATTGCCTAAAAAGTTATCTTCTTCTTTGGGCTGGGCGTAGACTGGTAGTGGGGTTGCTGTTTTTGTGTTTCTCTGCGCCTAGTCTAGACCGTCCTATTAGGTGTGGATGCGTTGTATTTGTTGGGTTTTGGAAAGGCGTTATGTTGATGTATCTTTTTTTGTGTGCGTGCATTAGGTTTATCAATATTTTATGCTTTAGTTCCTTTATGATAGTCGTAAGTGTTCTCGTTTGATAATAAAGATTATTAAGTATGCTGTGCGAATTTATATTTGCGAGTCGGAGGTATAGATGTAGACAACTACATCTAATAACAACTCTCTTCATTAATTCCCTATCTCCCCCCTCCACTCGCAACTCCTCCAGAATCAGTGGATACTTTCCCGGCTTGTTTAACGAATATTAGGAAGATGAGTCCACTCTGTTTTATGAAATACGGCTACTACATCCGAACTGCTTACACTTATCCAGAGATTAGGAGTCTCGCCCTTTTGGCGGAGGAATACGGTTTTGATTCCGTTCACGTAAACGACCATTTGATTGGTTTTGACCCTGAGAGGAAACAACCCTATCTCGAAGCCATGATTCTCATGAGTGCCATAGCGGCTGAAACTCGAAGAGTCAAGATTGGTCACGTCGTTCTAGCTAACTCTTTCCGCAACCCAGCATTAACCGCGAAGATGATTTCTTCAATCGACAACGTTTCCAACGGGCGTGCTCTCCTCTGGGTCGGTGCGGGCTGGTATGAAGAGGAGTACAAAGCCTATGGCTATCCTTTCCCATCTGCCGGGCAACGTGTAGACGAGCTTGAGGAAGCGTTGACTATTTTCAAGAAGCTCTTCTCAGAAGAAGTAACAAGCTTCGAGGGCAGGTTCTGGAAGTTAGAGAATTGCAGGAATTTTCCAAAACCCGTTCAGAAGCCTCGACCACCGATTGTCGTGGGTGCGGTGAAGGACAGGCTCACGGCGATTGCTTGCCGTGAAGCAGATGGAATTAACATTCCACACAGAGGTATTGACGCATTAAAGGAAAGAGTTGACTTCATCGTTTCGAAGCTTCGGGAATACGGTAGGAATCCAGAGGAGTTTGAAATCTCTGCTTTCAACGTCATCAACCTCGTCGATAGCAAAGAAGAATTGGATAGCATCGTCAATCAAATGGTTGAACAAGCAAGGCAACAGAACCAGCCACTCACTAAGGAACAAGTTTTGAGAGACTCTTTCATCGGCTACGTAGAAGACGTGAAAGAAAAAATTAAGCAGGTAGAAGAATTTGGCGTTAAAAAAATGGTTATCACCGTCCATGGGGGTCCTTCCATCGAGGAACCCTTGAAGCTCTTCCACGACAAAATCATGTAAGCAGGCAAGCTATCCAACTCGGAATATCAAAAAACTGATAGAGGAGAAAACATAAAGAAATGATGAGGGAGAACCAAGTGTCTGCGATAGAATTCTTGGGCAACTTCCTGTCAGGGGTCATCGAGTTGGTGGTGTTGGTCGCTGGGGCCGTGTCCCTTGTTCTGCTCGCAGACTACTTGCTAATCAGATACTTTTTTTGAGCTGTCTTCGGCTGGGTTCTTTCTTACAGCATGGTAGCCGCACCTGCTATTGAGGGTCTTGCCTTCATCCTAATCGGAATCCGTTTCCTCAGCAAAAAAGTAGAACAGTCAAGGGAAGGCTGGATCTACGACGCCACTGGACTAATTCCACTCTTCCCCACCCTCCCCTAGAAGTAGTCTGCAAAGCCAGACGAACATTCGGAGCAACCCTAATCGGGGCAGGCATCACCCTCTTCATAATAGGCATGTTCATCACCCCAATCTACTACAACCTCTGACCAAAACGGCAAGCACTCCGCAAAACTTTACAAGCGACAAACAAACAAACACAGCTTAAGTGAAACCTTTGACCAAAAAAGCCGGAGTCCACAAAAAAGGCACAATAAAACTCGCCGACATCATCCAAACCACCAAAACAAGCAGAAACTTCCACGAAGCCGGCGCCATCGCCCTCTTCATCGGCATCGTCAGAGGCAAAACTAGAAACAAAAAAGTCAGGAAGCTTGAGCTAGAAGCCTACGAAGAAAAAGCAAACGAAGTCCTAGAAAGCATCTGCAAAGACCTCAGCAAGAGAGAAGGCATTGTCGACGTGCAAATCCACCACATGCTCGGCGAGTTCCAAGTGGGCGAAGAACTCGTCTACGTCTTGGTCGCAGGCGCCCACAGGGACAAAATATTCCTCGTTTTGCAGGAAGCAGTAGAACGATACAAGAAAGAAGTTCCCATATTCAAGAAAGAATACGTAACTAGCGAAGAAGGAAAGACGAAGGCTTACTGGGTAAGCGAACGAGAAGTACACAGCTAACGGTGAACCCGACGGGTTTACAGAGACAAGCAGATCATTGCGTCTTTGCCAGCTTAATCCACGAAGCGATTTCTTCCAGAGTAGGTTTCTCGTCTTCCTTAATCCTTCCCTCTCTAACATAGAGCTCCGTGGTCTTTGCCACTCTCGCGCCGAGGCTCAAAGCGTCCTGAAGCGCCAACTCCTGCTTAGAACTCACCCCGCTCTTCAACAGAAGCATCGCGTCTTCATGCCTTATCCCCGGAATCATCAACAGCTGTATCACGCTCTGCACGCTCTTCGCCTCATTCTCATCCATCGTGTTGGTCAACGCTATCTCCAGGGGACTCTTCAGGAGCAAGTCTTCGATCCTCTCCACACCGTTCTCCTTCAACTGCTGAACCGTGCTCGGCTTCATGACCTTTCCTTCCAGCACGCTTATGCTGTCAGTGCTAGCCACGAAAGGTTCAGGAGTGGAGTTGATTTTAGTCATGATTCCTTGAATAGTCTTCAGGTCTTTCTCTACGGTTTCTATGGCTTGTAGTTGCTTCTTCAACCTCGGCAGTTCTTGCTGTGCGGTTTGAACTCGGTCTATCTTGCGTTCAACGTCGACCAGCTTCTTCTGAGCTGTCTCGAGGATTTTTCCATGGCTTTCCATGCTTTCCTTCAACCTGCCATCCAATTCCCCGAGCTTCTTCTCCAAGGCTTTCACGTCCTCTTTCAGCTGGAACTCTCTCAAACCCAGCTTCGTCAGAGCCTCGTCAGTCGAGCCCTTGATCTCCTCACCCTTCACGTTGAGTTTTTCCTCAAAGTCTCTGCTGAGCTGAGTTAACGGTAAGCTTAACGAGTCGACATGAAAGATGACGTAACAAACCGCGCCGATGAAAGCGAAAGAAGCTGCTAGAGTCATGATGAAGTAGGTGGTGATTTCAATCTGGAACAAAAAGATTGTAACGACGTTCGCGCCTTGAACCTGCCACGAAACCCACGAATGCAAGGTGCCTAGAACGGCTAAGAACGCGAAGATGATGAGTATCCACACTTTGAAGGCTTTCTTGGAAGTCAATATTGCTCCCTTAAAGAAGCTACGAGGCTAGGCAATTTAACGTTATGAAATGACAATAATTATTACCGCTACATCCAATCTGCACGTAATCGTTTACTTATAGATGCGTAGGAGGGCTTAGAGAAGGGAGAGCAACATCTGAACCGCGCCGATGATCACGACAAACACAACCAACAGTAGAATCGTGATTCCCAAGTTCTTCAGCCACTTGCCCTTACTGAACGCTATGCCGAAGGGAATCCCTATGACGAATCCCGAGACGTGCGCCACGTACCCCACGTTCCCCCCGAACCCATAGACGACCGCGAAGACGTTGAAGATGAAGTACAGGATTGCCACCAAGCCCAGGGGTATGAAGAGGAAAGCCAACGACAACTTCAGAGGGTTGATGAGCATCGCCGCAGCAGCCAACGTGAAGATGGCTCCCGAAGCCCCGATCATCGCAACGTCGAAACCATAATAGTACGAGCTGACAATGAGCGAGCCGACGCCCCCGACGAAGAAGGCAGTCAGCGTCATCTCTCCCTTGGCTTCTTTTTCCACCACGTTTCCGAAGACGTAGAGAAAGAGCATGTTGCCCATCAAGTGGGCAAGGTCGAAGTGTACGAAGAGAGTTGTGATGGGAGTCCACACGGCGCCTCGTGCTAGGGCGTCACCGCTGTAGATTAAGTAGTTTTCCACGTTCTCGCTGGAGCCGAACCAGTAGTAGAGACTGACCAGGATGCAGAGTAGTATGAGGATATTCGTCATTCTCATGAGGCTTGCACCAAGACCTATAGAATAAGCTTGCAGATATGAAGTTTCTTAGAGGACTGACTGTTTTTCAGCGTCTTCTGATGGGATGGGTGCTTCTTCGCTCTCTGCGCTGGGTTCGCTGGGCTCGACGCTTTCGGCTGTTTGTTGCTCGGGTTGAGGCGCTGGTGGAGGTTCTTGGGTTTCTTGTGCTTCTTGAGCTGGAGTCTCAGCGGTCTCCGTCGGTTGCTCTGTGGGCTGTTCCACGGGCTGCTCTACTGCTTCCAAAACAATTTGCTCGCTCGTCGCCTGTGCACGCTCTTCTTTAGGTTCCACAACTTCTTCTCTCTTGGACTCGAGAAACTCGGAAATTTGCCTCTGTTCCTTATCCTCTTTAGGTTGAACAGATGCTTCCACATTTTCGACTTTCGCTGCTTTCTGAGTCTGTTTTCGGCTTTTCCTGAAAACGTAGAACGTAGCTATTATCGAGATTGCAATATTTAGCCAAGACAGTCCGAAGATGATTCCGGATAAGACCCAGTAGGGCATCGCCCATCTGTAGCTGAATTGCAGGCCGAAGTTAGGGAGGTCACCTTGGATGATGTAGTTTATCTGGTTTAAGCTCAGCATGGTGAGGAGAGAGGCTGCTGCCATCACGAGTAGGATTGCGCTTATCGCTGACGATTTGAAGTTGACGTCCATAGGGTGACCTTGATAGGTTAGTCGGTTGAAACGCCATTAAGCATTATGACTTTGAAATCTGACTCTGGAATAAATAGTCAGAATAGCCAGGACATTCCGTGCACTTTTGAAGTTTACGGGCATTTTTGAGAAGAAGCTTTCTTGGTAATGTTGATTGCAGATAAAGATGGATGCGTAATAAACTAATTATATCGAGGTAGATTATCATTCATTTTCGGTGCTCCGACTTGGAAACGAAAAACCCCCAGCCACAGCTTCAGCCAACCATAGAGGGATACTCCGCCTTAGAGACGAGTTCTGTCGTTGAGGAAACTAGGAGACATCGTTTTTCTGCTCTTGTGGACGGAATCTGTATAGGAGTGGGCATAGTCTTCATTCTTCTGGGAGCGTTGATGTCGATAACTAGTGCTGGAATGCTGGTGCAGGGGCTGATGTCGATTATCGGTGGGCTCGTCG
This sequence comes from uncultured Candidatus Bathyarchaeia archaeon, assembly GCA_964585455.1. GTDB lineage: Archaea > Thermoproteota > Bathyarchaeia > Bathyarchaeales > SOJC01 > CAYGVX01. Next base: position 6,176 of record CAZPDY010000049.1, read on the forward strand.
TCTTGGCCGTAGGAGTAATCGTCGAAGTTTATCACTGGGCGAAACTTCGCTGCTAGAAGAACGTCAACCTAAGTTTGAAGTGGCTTAAGAGGATTAGAGTAAGCTCTGTCCCTAGACACATGTAGGACATTCCAGGCTAAAGTCTGCGAGTGTCCCTTCGCTCTCGATAGGCCTAAGAACCTGCTTTTCTCGGCTTCCATGGCGGTAAACAGTCACACCCTTGCATCCCAACTTGTAAGCAAGCCAGTAAGCCTTGTCGATGTCGTCAGGTGTAGCCCTGTTTGGAAAGTTTATGGTCTTAGAAACCGCGTTGTCCGTGTACTTCTGAAAAGCCGCCTGCATGCGAACATGCCACTCAGCACTAATGTCATGAGCCACGACGAAGAGTCTCCTCACGCGTTCAGGAATCTCTTCCACATCTTGTATCGACGTTTTCTTAGCGATCTTCTTGATCAATTCTTCGTCGTAGAATCCTTCCTTGAGGGCTATGCTCTCGAAGAGCGGGTTCACCTCGATGAGGCTTCTTCCTAGGCTTTCGGCGACTTCACGCACGTACACTATCGCGAAGAGGGGTTCGATTCCTTGCGAGCATCCAGAGATTATGCTTATGGTGCCCGTGGGGGCTACTGTTGTGACTGTGGCGTTTCGCATTGTCTTGAACTGTTTTTCCCAGATGCTCCCGTAGAAGTTTGGGAAGCTTCCTTTCTCTTCGCCCAGCTCTGCGCTCATCTTTTTTCCTTCGGTGTCTATGAATTTCATGAGTTCCTCTGCAGCCTTGAGCCCTTCTTCCGTGTCGTAGCGTATGCCCAATTTGATGAGCATATCGGCGAAGCCCATGACTCCTAAGCCGATTTTCCTGTTTCCCTTAGTTATCTTTTCTATATTATCTAACGTGTATGCGTTCGCGTCGACCACGTTGTCCAAGAACCTGACAGCCAACCTCACCGTCTGTCTCAGCCCGTTCCAGTCCATCTTGCCGTCGTCGGACACGAACTTGCTCACGTCGATGCTGCCCAAGTTGCAGGATTCATAGGGCAGAAGAGGCTGCTCACCGCAGGGGTTGGTGGATTCAATCTGCCCCAGCTGAGGCGTCGGGTTGTGC
>CAZPDY010000050.1:0-7251 GCA_964585455.1 uncultured Candidatus Bathyarchaeia archaeon
CATGGGGACTCTGTTGTCGAGAGCTCCGGTGATTTCTTTGCAGTTTAAATCTTCAACTTCCACCCCCGAAGGAGCTCTCGCAATGTACCTTACGTTCGTCACCTGCATCAACTCTTTGAGTATCAGGTCTCCTCCGCGGTCGCCGTCTAGAAAAGCCGTCGCTTCCTTCTCCTTAGACAGTTTGATAATCGTTTCAGGAACCTTGGCTCCCTCAAGAGCGACAACATTAAGTATACCGCACCTCAAGAGGTTCAAAACATCAGCGCGACCTTCGACGACGATAATTTCTTTTGCACTGTCAACCTCGGGACCCGCAGTCAGTTCATCCCTGCCGTACTTCTCGACTTTAGCCGTCCGCAATGTTTCTGAGACTTGGCGAAAAATCTCGTCGGTGGTCGGCATGGATTCGATGTTCCATTGGTGGAGAATCTCTTTTGCGCGAGTTATGATGAGTTTGCGTCTCGAATCGCGTATGTCTTCGACTTTCTCAAGCGTTACTTTCGAGTTGCATGGACCAACCCGGTTTATGCTTTCCAAGCTGGCGGCCAGAATGGCTGTAGAAACGCGGTCGAGGCTCGTTGGAATAGTGATTGTCCCAGTTGTTTTGTCCTGTTTTGATTGTAGGTTGATTTCGATTCTTCCGATTCTTCCAGACTTCTGCATCTCTCGCAAATCCAACTCGGGTCCGAAAAGACCTTCTGTTTGTCCGAAGACTGCTCCTATAACGTCTGGTTTCTCTACCACGCCTTCAATTTCGAATTTGGCGTGGATTACATACTTTACTGTAACGGTTTGTGATGATCCCATTAACGTCACCTCCAAATGATTTTGTAAGGATTAGCATCACTTAACGTGAAACGTAAACTGACTATTCGGTTACGGTTTCCTCTCTATTATAGTTTGCGAATCTTCAGTCTTATTCTTCAGCGTGTGCAGATAAGGTAGTAGCCCCTCTATGTCTTTGACGTCTCGGCTTACGAGGCTGCGGAGTTCTTGCCAGAAGAACATGTTGGGTTTCACCGTGGTCTGCTCGAGGTATTGAGTCAATCGTTTGGTCCATTCCCTGCCGCGTCTGTCAAAATCCAGCAGCAGTATAACTTCTTCCACGTCGAGTTTCTCTATTTCTGTTGCTAGGGCGAGGAAGGATTTTTTTGTTTTTGCTGCGATTATGTCGCCGCATAGCGCAAGTTTGCGGAGAACGTCGACGTCGTTCTGTCCTTCTACGACGATTGGTGTGCCCTTGGCTGATTGAACGGCTAGTCTTTCCAGGAGTTCTTCGATTTTCTCCATCTTTTCTTTCAGGTGAGCTGACAAGTTGTCTTACCTTGTTACCTCGATTTTCTTCATCTTCTCCAGCTTTTCTGGATGCTTCTTGAAGTGGTTTCGAACTGATTCTAATATTTGTATTAGGGCTTCTGCGACCCCATTCTTAAGGTCTAAGGGATGCACCTTGCCGTCTCGGTATGCTTTTTCGAGTTCAGCGTAGTCGGTGAAGACTTCGGTGCCCCCGTATTTTGGTGGACGCGTGATTGTCAGTTCTTTAGTATTCGTGAGGACAGCTAGGCGGGCTGTCTCTAAGACTGGGTTGCCGACTGTTTGTTTTGGCGGGCAATATGCGTCGTTCAACTTGCTCCTAATGTCTTCCGAAGTGTCGTGCACGAAGATGCAGGTGCTGGGTATACTCTTCGCCATCTTGGAGACTATCTGCAGGTTCAACGCGTTATCTTCGTCGAGTTGTTTATCACTCTTGGCTGGTCCTTGCAAGCCCATCAGCAGGGGCACGTGAACACACGACGGTTTTTGCCAATGGAGTTTTTCTGCAGCGTCGCGGGCGAGCATGTGGGCTTTGCGTTGGTCTATACCTGCGCAGGCTACGTCGAGTTGCATGTGAAATATGTCTGCCGCTTGCATGCAGGGGTAAAATAGCCAAGCTGTCTCAACGTCTGATAGGTTCATCTCTCTGCCCATTATTGGTAGGGCTCTCCATATACGTTGGACTGAGGCACTCTTGCTTATCTTTACGACTTTCTCCCAATAGTCAATGTCTTCGGCTAGGTCCGCTGCCCACGAGTACTCTACGTTCTTTATGCCCAGAGAAGTGAAACATTCCTTGAAGTACTCGCCACACAAGCGTATGTTCTCCATTCTTCCGCCGAGTTTGTTGTTTATCCATGAGTGCCAGTCTGCGAGAAATATGATGAAGTGGAAGCCCGCTTCGACCATGTCCTTGATTTTTGAGCCGCAGACTAAGCCCAAGCCGATGTGCATGAAACCGCTCGACTCGAAGCCCCAGTAGGTGCGGGGTTCTGTCTTTGTCTCGAGGAGAGAGCGGAGCTCGTCGTAGGTTATGACTTCCACTGCATTACGTGTGATAAGTTCTAGTCTTTCTTCTACGTCCAAAGCTGCAACCTCTAAAGGTTCTCCTTTACATTCAGCGATTAGAGACTTAAAAGTTCTCTTTGTCGCGGGTGTTTGTGTCCCACGTCACCTAACACTCAACTTCATAGATGGAGCTTCACGCTCTCCTCGGCTAAGCTCTCTCCGGCGTGGGAGGTTAAGCACCCGCGCCCGCCGTGTCTCGAGCTTGGGTAAACTCTCCGTCACAAGCGTGCCCATCGGCAGGCTTCTGTCGAGTCCGTCTGCACGAGCCCTCAGAGGGTTTCGGCGGGATTCCAAATGCTCATGTCATCGCTGGATAATATAAACAGAAGAACATGGAAAAAAAGGTTTTCAATCGAAGAAGGCTTCCAAGTCTATTTCGAAGGCTGCCGTGGGGTTTTCCAACTCAAAGTTATTCAAGACCTCAGGATGCACTTCGCCAACTATTCCCACCCCCTTATTCTTAGCATTGATGGCTGCGGCTCTTCCTTCGATAAAGCTCGGATGCCTCGTTGCGGTAATTTTCCAGCTTTTCAAGCCGATGTTTGCCAACAACGCTTCGGCGGCAGATTTAATCTCGGTGAAGCTTGCGGCTGCGTGGGAGGATACGGCTGCCAAGTGTAACCGTCTTTCGCATCCTGTCTCGGTCTTGTTGTTCAGTCGAACCGTGTCGGAGGCTTCGAACAGTCTCTGAGGAAAGCTTTCATGCCTATTGTCTCCAAGGTTCATCATCAGACCAGGCAACAGTTCTTGACGCATTATAGTGCATTCAGCGGAGACTGGGTTGGCGAGCCTCACGGTTTTTTCGGCTTTTCTACGCATCTTCTCATAATGCAAAGCCTCGTTCGTCAGCGTGAAGTTCACGACTTCGGTGAAGCCCAACCCCACCATAACCTGTCTCGCCACGTTCGCAGTTCTATGAGCAGAGTGCTGTTCACCGATAGTGACCGAACATGGGAAAGTGGGTCTTAGCCTGTAGTACCCGTATCCGATGGCAACTTCTTCCACCAAGTCGACTTCATGAAGAATGTCGATGCGGTAAGCGGGAATCGACACTTCAACGAGTCCCCTCTCAACTTTCCTCGCTCCAAGCCTGCATTTCTCTAAGCACTTGACGATTTTCGATTCGGACAGCTTCAACCCGAGCAACTCGTTGGTGTAAGAGGTTCGAAGCTTCATCTTCTCGGGGTTCAAGTCGGGCGACCACACCGTGCGGTCCACGTATTTTGCTTTGACCTTTTCTAGGGTGCCGCCCATGTCCGCGAGGGCTGTGGAGAGCACGTTTAAGCTCTTCTCCACTGCAGCGTAGTTTGTACCAGTCACGTCGAGGAACAAGTTCTTCGTCTTCTCATCGACCTTCGTTAATTCGCCGTTAATAATCGGCGGCATAGAAAGCACCCTGCGGTCTTTGTCGACGAGCAATGGATACTTCGGCGCCCAATCAACGAGACTCTTGTACACTATGCCTTTCTCGTGTCCCTCCAGAACCTCTCTGAGACTCATCTCCTCAGTTTTGTCCAGAGGAACGAACTTCACGCTGTCTGGCTCAACTGCAGTAAACGTGAAAGGTGGTTTTACAGCGTCCAGGTTGTGCACGCCGATGGAAGCTTTTTTTCTGTCTCTGCCTATGCCCCAGTGCAAATCTTCCTGCATTTCCATCAAGTCGGCAACGTCTTCTTCGTCGAGCGCTATGTCGCGCACGACAGTTGCGAGCATGAAGGGTCTTACTTCAGACACTGCCTCGTCAATGTTAAGCGTCACTCTGCCTTCCTTAGCATCGTATCTTGGCAACCCGGTCTTCCAGCCTCTCAACCCCTTGAAAGCCCTCGCCACCCCTGTATAGCTGCAGAAGTCGACGCGGTTGGGGTTAAACTCCACTTTTACGCTGTCTTCTCCGACTTCCTTTATGTCGAAGCCCAGCCAAGGCAGCCACTTTACCATGTCTGATACCGTGAGTTTTCGTCCCACAAACCCTGCGAATCTTTCTCTCTTAAGCGTGATTATCGGCATAGCGGTGTCCTCCTAATCCATCCCAAGCGGTTACCATACAACATCCGTATGTCGTCGAGTCCAAGCTCCAGCATGGCTATGCGTTCCAGTCCTCCGCCCCAAGCTAACACGGGATACCTTATGCCCATAGGCGCTAAGACCTCAGGTCTAAACATACCCATACCACAGAGTTCCATCCAATGCTTAAGCTTCGGGACGTAGACCGTTGCCTGGGCTGAGGGCTCCGTGTAGGGGAAGTAGCATGGCCAGAATTCCACAGTCTTCAACCCGAAGCGACTGTAAAAAGTCTTCATGGTCCCCACCAAATCGCGCAGCGTCACCCCTCTGTCGACGACGATGCCTTCTATCTGGTAGAATTCAGCTGTGTGCTTGTAGGTAAGCTGCTCGTTCCGGTAGACTCGGTCGACTGAAAAAACCTTAATAGGAGGCTTCTTGTGCTCCGAAAGGTACTTGATGGTCTCGGCTGTCGTGTGAGTCCGCAACACCAGCCTCCTAGCCTCTTCTGGGCTCCATTCGTAGCCCCATCCTTTCGAGCCCGTCGTCCAACCGTTCTCATGCGTCTTGGCAACGGCGTTCACGATGCTTTTTTCAGGCAGTCTCCCAGCTTTCGGAGAAGAGAGATAGAACGTGTCCATCATCTCCCGTGCGGGGTGGTCTTGGGGCTGAAACAAGGCGTCGAAGTTCCAGAACGCCGTTTCGACTAGGGGTCCACGAATCTCCGTGAAACCCATCTCCAGAAAAATCTCTCTTGCACGCTCGATTATCTGCTGCAGCGGGTGAACCTTACCAGGATACGCAGGCAGCCCAGGCGCGGTCACGTTGAATTTTCTCAGCTTTGTCTTTCGCCACTTTCCAGAAACGATGAGCTCGGGGGTCAGCTGGCTTACTTCTTCCACCAACTGTACACCTTCCTCCACGAGCCTTCGACCTTTCGCTGTCAGTTCAAGAGTACGAGAGGTTCTCTCTTCGGTTTCTACAATCTTGCGTTTTCGCAGAGCCAATACTGCTTCTTGCTCCTTCTTGCCCAGTTCTTCAACCTCTACTGCGCCTTCTTCTGCTAAAAGCGATAGAACCTCTTCGTCTTTCCCAGTACGTGGTTCCCTTAAAACCCTAAGTAGTCGTTCTTTTCCCTCTATAGTCACCCAGCTTTTTTGGCGCAACCAACCCAAGGCAATTGTCACGAATTGACTTTCCAGTTTTGCGTCTTCGACGACTTTGTCAATTGTTGCGGTGCCGCCAAGTTTGATTAACGATTTGATGAGGCGACGTTCTGGCAGCCCTTTCTCAGCGTAGGTTTTTCCCTCTTCGTTCAAGATGACGATTGTTTTTGTTTGTTCGTGCATTTGGGCATACTTTTCTTTGGAGAGTTTCAGTGCTGCTCGCATGACGGCGGCGTGATTGAGGTTGCTGGTTTTGACGATTTGTTCTACGTTGGCTTTGCCGTCCAGCTTGCTGATGGTTAATAGTGTTATTTGTTCGTTCTTGCGAAGCTCAACCATCGCTATAGTCTCCAGGTTCTTCTGAGTTTACAGTGTAGTTTAGGGGTGTTTGAATAAAAAGCCTGCACGTGTTTTTGCAGTTCTGGGGATGCTCTGGGCTGACGACTGGTAAAACTCCGTTGACGGCTACGTAAATTGGCTGGACATCCCTTCACACCGACATAGCATTATACGCCCGATTCATTTATTTATTGCGTAACGGTAGTGCCGACTTTTTTGCCTTCAACTGCATGTTGTATGTTTTCGGAATTGTAGCCGTTTACGACTATGGTTTTAACGTGGGTTTCCTGCAGGATTTTGACAGCCACGGGGTCGAGGATTTGGTGTATTCCAGCCTTGTGGCGGTCTTGTTCCAAGAGTTTTGACAGGGCGCGGTAAGTTATTCTATCCAGTTTCTTTGCGTCTTCGTGTTTTCTCGGATCCTTGTTGTATATGCCGTCTTGGTCGGTGGCTTTGACGAGGAGCTGAGCCTTGGTTTTTTGGGCGACGTAGGCAGCAACCGTGTCCGTGGTCATTCCCGGCTTCAGTCCACCCATTACCACGATTCTACCCCTTTTTGAGGCGTCGATAGCTTCGACTATCGTGGTGGGCACGTTACCTGCTCCTTCTCTGCCTAGTTTTAGCGCGAAGAGTAGGGCATATAAGCGTGATACGTGGATTGCAAGCCAGTCTTGCGCTTCCTCGTCAAGTTCTACCTGATTGCCTATTCTGATAAACTCGCGGGCTAAGGCGCCGCCGCCGACGACAGTGACCAAATCGTAGCCCTTCTTCCGAAGCCTCCTAAGCAGCCTTACGTATTGGTCCACGAGCTCTGGGTTTATGGGAGAAGCGATGACTGAGCCCCCGACACGTATGACTACAAGCATTTTCGTAGGATGCTCCTTGGCTGACAATTTTAGGAGTGCTTGGTAATAAAGCTAATGAGAAGGACAGTTGAGTAATCGGGTTAGTGTGGCGAAAAACCTTGGACGGTCTAAAAATAGTATTCTTAGGAACAGGGGGCGGACGATTTGCAACCGTCACGCAGAAGCGGCGGACGGCTGGAATCCGATTCTTAGGGGAAAGGTTCAATGTGCATTTAGACCCTGGACCTGGAGCTCTTGTACATTCTTGGGGTTTGGGCTTGGACCCGCGAAAAATCGACGGAGTATTGGTTTCGCATGCCCATCCTGACCATTATACTGACGCCGAGGTTTTGGTTGAAGCCATGACGGGTGGTACCGTTCGGAGGCGGGGGATTCTGGCTGCGGCTAAGAGTGTGCTTCGGGGCAACGAATCGGTTGAAGTAGCTATATCGAAATATCATCAGAGTCTGCCTGGGCGATTGGTGGAAGTCGTGGCTGGGACAAGGTTTGGGGTTAGT
>CAZPDY010000051.1:0-7222 GCA_964585455.1 uncultured Candidatus Bathyarchaeia archaeon
TCTTCAACGGAGTCATCTACGGTGTCATAATATGGCTAATCTACTGGCTGGCTGAAAAAGCTGGGGTAATTCCGAAGACACAGCCAAAACCCGCCGCCACAACTACCTAAACGGGGAAGTCGCCACCGTCGCTTATGCCTAATCAGCGTCCTTCTTCAACTATCTTTTTTATTTTTCTCAAGAACGTTGCAGCGGGTGCGCCGTCAATTATTCTGTGGTCGTATGCGAGGGTAAGGGTCATCATGGGCTTGACTACAGTCCCTCCATCGACTATGACGGGTTTCTTCACCATGCGTCCAGCGGCGAGAATGGCGGCTTCAGGAGGGTTAATTATGGGCAGGAACATGTCAACGTCGTACATCCCAAGGTTCGTCACCGTAAAAGTCCCTCCGGTTAGCTGTTCCTTCGACAATCTACCTCCTCTTGCCCTTTCCACCAACTCCTCTAGTTCAGACGAGATTTCAGCAAGCGATTTCCTGTCCACATTCCGTATGACCGGTACAACCAGCCCCTTTTCCGTCGAAACCGCCACGCCTACGTTAATGTCTTCGTAGACCCTGATTTTTCCATCCGCCAAAGTGGAGTTTACAGTGAGATGTTCACGCAAAGCTTTCGCTGTTGCGTGCACCAGTGTCGCCGTGTAAGAAACTCTAGTGGCTTCCCGCTGTTTTACTGCGTTTGTCATGTCGACGTCCATGATGATGAAGCTGTGGGGCGCTGTCTGAAAACTGAAGGCGACTCGTTCCGCAGTGGTCTTCCTGATGCCCGTCAACGGAATCTCCTCCCTGACGCGCGGCGCTAACTCAGCTTTTCCCTCTATGAAGCGCGCGACGTCTTCTTCCACGATTCTTCCCTCCGTACCCGTGCCCCTTATTTGCGTTAACTCTATACCCCTTTCCTTCGCCAGTCTTTTTGCTGCGGGCGAAGCCAAGACGCACTCCTTTACAGTCGGCGTCTCCACTTCTATCGGAGCTTCTTCGACTTGTTCAAGTGGTGGAGCCTCAACCTCTGCCTCGGGCAGCGCCTCGTCGGGTGCGCCTATGAAGGCGAGCGTCGCGTCCACGGGTAAATCCAAGCCTTCTTCAGCCAAGATTCTTAGAAGAACCCCGTCTGCAGGCGCCTCGACATCGTAAGTGACTTTTTCGGAAAGCACCTCCACAACTGGCTCGCCCTTCTCAACCTTGTCGCCTTCCTTCTTGAACCATTGGACTACGCTGCCGGTCTTCATCGTTAAGCTAAGTCGAGGCATGAAGATTTTCGTGACCAAACAATCCCTCAAACAATCTCTTTAATCGCTTTTATTATGCTCTTTTCGTCGGGTATGACGTATTTTTCTAGCGGTGGACTGAAAGGAATCGGCGTGTCCGGCTCAGCCACTCGCTTTATCGGGGCGTCCAGATAGTCGATGGCTTCCTCAGCCACTACTGCAGCAATCTCGGCGGTTACTCCTGCTGTTTTACAGTCTTCACTCACGACTACTAAACGTCCCGTTTTCTTCACCGAACAGACTATAGCCTTCTTGTCTAGGGGAACGAGCGTCCTCGGGTCAACCACTTCGACGCTTAAACCCTCCCTCTCAAGCATTTCAGCTGCTTCGAGGGCTTTATGGACCATGAACATAGTAGCAACTACTGTTACGTCTTTGCCTTCGCGTTTTACGTCAGCAACGCCGAAGGGAACGGTGTAGTCTTCTTCTGGCACTTCGCCTTCGATTGGGTAGAGGAGCTTATGCTCACAGAACACTACGGGGTTGTCGCCTCTTATCGCCGCTTTCAACAGCCCCTTCGCATCGTGAGGCGTCGAAGGAACCGCAACGAACAGCCCTGGCACGTGCATAAACCACGCCTCCAAACTCTGAGAATGATGGGCTGCGATGTTGACGCCTCCACCGAAAGGGGTCCTGACGACTAGGGGCACTCTTATTTGTCCGCCGAATATGTAGTGAATCTTGGCTGCTTGATTAGCTATCTGGTCCATTGCGAGGGCTGTTAAATCTCCGAACATGATTTCCGCGACAGGACGCATGCCAGTTATGGCTGCTCCCACAGCGGTACCTATGATGGCGGATTCGCTGATGGGCGTGTCCCTGACGCGTTCGTCGCCGAACTCTTTCGCCAACCCCTTAGTTACTTTGAAAGCGCCCTCCCAGGAACGTCCCACATCCTCCCCGAGCACAATCACGGCTTTGTCTCGCTTCATCTCTTCAAAGAGCGCTTCGCGGAGCGCATCTCTAAGGGTTACCTTTCGCACTTTCCACGTCCTCCATCATGCGTAGACGTCTTCTAGGGCTTCTTCGGGCGCTGGGTTGGGGCTGTCGATGGCAAATCTTACTGCCGCTTCCACGGTGTTGACTACTTCTTTTTCCAAACGCTCCGCTTCTGCCCCAGACATTACTCCCTTCTCCAAAAGCTGCCTTTTCAACCTTCGAACAGGGTCTTTCTGTAGCCACTCTTCGACTTCCTCTTTCGGCCTGTAAGTAGCGGAGTCCCAGCGAGAATGCCCCTTTTGTCTATACGTTTTACATTCCATCAACGTGGGGCCGTCGCCCCTTCTTGCTCGTTCAACCGCCTCTTCAGCCGCTTCGTAAACAGCCAGTGCGTCGTTTCCGTCTACGGTGACTCCTGGGATTCCGTAGGCGACGGCTCTTTTCGAGATGTCTTCTATGAGCATGACTTGAGTTTGGCGAGTTCCCATGGCGTAGAGGTTGTTCTCGCACACGAACAAGACTGGCAGTCTCCAAACGGCAGCCAAGTTGATGCCTTCGTGGAAAGTTCCTTGGTTTGAGGCGCCGTCGCCGAAGAAACAAACTGTCACTTGGTCTGTGCCCCTCAACTTAATAGAGAGTCCTGCGCCCGTGGCGATTGGGATTCCCGCGCCCACCACAGCCGTAGCACCCAACATGCCTACGCTGAAGTCAGCGATGTGCATAGACCCTCCCTTACCCTTACAGTACCCTGTTCTCTTGCCTAGAATCTCAGCCATCGTCCTGTCCAAGCCAGCGTCTTTCGCGATACAATGTCCGTGACCACGATGGGTGCTCACGATATAATCATCTTTCCGCAGGTTTACGCACACACCGACGGCTACAGCTTCCTCCCCAGCATAAAGGTGAATAGTACCGGGCACGAGGTTCTGACCATACAGGTCGAAGACTTTTTCTTCGAACAGCCTGATTTCCAGCATTTTCCGGTACATTTCAACCATTAAATCTTTCTTCACGGCATAGTTCTCCTAATTCCTTTAGAAACACTGCTATCTCCCTTATAAAAACCCTAAAAAATGGGAAGTGTACGGGCTAGTATGAGCGGTGGTGGGGTCTCACGAGTTCTTCGAGTATTCCCAGCATGTTGGGCACTTGAGTTACTATGTCGGTGAACGTGATTATTCCGACAAGTTTGCCGTTGTCCATCACGAGGAGTCTCTTAATTCTCTTGTTTGCCATGATCCTCGCTGCTTCGTCGATGCTGGCAGTGGTGTTGATGGTTGTCACGGGGCTGCTCATCACTTCTCTTGCGCGCAAGGCTTCGGGTGCTAAGCATGGTTCGACGGTTCTTTTGAGGATGTCTCTTTCGGTGATTATGCCCACTGGACGGTCACTCTGCAGCACGACGATGGAGCCTATGTCGAATTTATTCATTGTGGCGACAACCTCTTTAACGAGAGTGTCTGGTCTAACAACTTTAACGTCTTTTGACATGACGTCTCTAACGAGGACTATTCCAGCCATTTACCTGCTCTCCAAACTTTCATCTAACGATTAGTCGTGGTTCCTTAAGTGTTTTTACGTCAAGCCTCATCTTCGTCTGCCAGACGGTACGTTTGATACTCCATCAACTCGTCGGCTGTTATGGAGCCGAACTCTTCTTGGATTATCATGATGGCTGCTTGGGGAGGTATTATGCCTCTTTCTGTGATGATGAGGTCGATGTATTCTGGAGGTGTCACGTCGAACGCTGGATTTCTCACATTGACATTGGGCATTTCCTTGAGTTCTTTGCTGGATATGATTTCTGAAGAGGCGCGTTCTTCGATCTTAACAAGTTGTCCCAGCATGGTCTCTGGACTGAACTTGTAAGTCTCCGCGGCGACGAAGAATAGGACTCTCGACTCGTGGGCAGCTAAAGCCACCATAGAAGTTCCTATCTTGTTTACGACTGCCCCGTTAACAGCCACTGCGTCAGCTCCGACAATGGCTTTGTCCATTTTTGCCATGAAAAAACGAGCCGCTCCATCAACGATTAATGAGGTAGGTATTCCGACTTCGCTCAATGCTTTAGCAGTAATCATGCCCTGAAAGCGCGGTCTCGTCTCGCACACAAGCACCTTGAAATGTTTGCCCTGATTAAAAGCTGTTTTAAACACCGCCATAGTAGCGACGCTGTTGCAATGGGTCATTATTAAATCGCCGTCCTCTATCCGCCTAGCGCCTATTTCGCCGATGCGTTCCACCGCTTTTGTGGAGTTTTGGATAAAGCCTGTTGCAGCCTTGACGGCGAGTTGCCGCAGTTCCTCCAGTTCTAGGTTTCTCTTTTTGGCCTCTCTAACTCGGAACATGACGTAACGTATGCTATTTGACAACGACACGGCCGTGGGTCGAGTGCTTAGAAGAAGCTTCGCTGAAGATTCAAGCTCCTCAACCAGATGTAAAGAGTCCTTCACCTTAGATTGTTGAGCGGTCGTCCGAAGCGCTTCTGCAGCAGACCTGGCAATCTTCCCAGCGCCGCGTATCTCCATCTTCCTTATATCTCGGGCGATTTCCTCGGTTTTCTTGTTAGCTGGCATTTCTTCTCAGACTACTTTGACGAGTTTTTGGAAAAAAGCTTTGCTATGTTGTAACACTCATTTTTCAACCGATTTATCGTCAAATCCTATGCGTTCTACCTTATTTTGACAAAAAGATTTATTTATGACCACCTTGAATAAAAGTGATTTCGTTCAGAGCTTCTACCAGCAAAATAGGATGGAGCGTGTCTGTAAGAGTGGAGATGGAAAAAATAGGTGAATGGGCTTTTCTGATCTTCGTCATCATTGCGATCGTCGCTGGAATCGCCATAGGCGCAGACGTAATCCAATCGCCGAACACTGAGTGGATTTACCTTACTATGATAATATTAGGTATCATAGTAGGATTCATCACCATAACAGAGAAAGAGGCTACACAGTTCCTCATCGCCGCAATAGCGTTGATGGCTGTAAGCATAAGAGGATCAACCTTTCAAAGCATCGACACCATCATCAGTCCCTTGGGCAGCATATTGGACGCTATAGTAATTAACATCACCGCGTTCGTGGCACCCGCAGCAGTCATACTAGCTATCAGAGCCATTTACGCAATGGCTAATCGTAAGTAGGCCCAATTTTTCCCTTTTTTTTCTTTTTTTTGAGAGACACAGTGTGAGTTTTGTCTTTCTCGTTACTCTCCAGAAAATGTTAAACGGAGCTAAAGCCAATTTTACATCGTGAGGGTGAGCTTTCATGAGAAACCTGTTTGACGAGTTAAGAGTTGACCCGCTGGATTATGCGGCATCCCTCGAGTCACCCATCGGCGTTTACCTTAGGCGAGAAGTTTTCAAGAGAGAAGGTAACGCTGACGAGACTTTGAAGAGAAAACTTTACGAGGAAACTGTTTTAAGCCAGTCGGCGGACGGAAGCTGGGATCAGCTGTTCGTTCACACTGCCAACAACCTTTGGAACCTTTCCCTCCTCGGTTACGCTGCCAAAGACGCAAGCGTCAAAAAAGGCCTGGAATGGCTCCTGTCGATTCAGAGACACGAGTACAGAGGGTATCCGGGTTTCTTCCTCTCAGAGAACAGAAAAGATGCGCGTGAGATGCGGTCAACATTCTACGGAGAATTCGGACCAGGTTGCACTATTTTTTACCAGACAGCCTATGCAGTCCATTTGTTCTATGTTTTTGGTTTGCACCACAACAGGCAAGTTCAGACGACGGTGAAATCGTATCTTCAGTTTTGGAGACCTGACTGGTGTGGTGCGTGGTGTACGCTTAACGTGTTGCGTGTGTTGATTGAGCATCCGTTGAGTGCTGATTCTGAGCAGGTTAAGAGCGGGGTGAAGTACTTATCGAGACGGCAAACCAGAAGAGGAGCGTGGAAAGCCTTCCCCTTCTTTCACACGTTTCACGCTTTGTCCAAGGGGCATGATGCTTTGGCGAGGAAGCAGGTTGAGAAGGCATTTCCGTTGGTTTGTAGGAGACAAAACGGAGATGGTAGCTGGGGTGAGAAGGGACGGGAGATTGAGACGTCTTTGGTCTTGGATGCTTTGAAGAATCTCAGTGCTATGTAGCAGAAACATGGCTACAGTATAATCCTTGTAAAACCCCTATGCTCCTCATTATTATTACAGAAAATCAGGCGCTGTCTTCTTCGAGTTCATGCAAACGCTTCTCATGCTCCAGCTGCATCCTGTTCCAGCTGCACATCAGCATCATTTCTTCAAAATTGACGAAATATCGTTTTTGGTCATGAGTGCCGCCGACTGTTCCGTCAACGTGCCATTCTCCGCCCAAATTGACTCTGCCGCTGTCGACGCCGTGAGAAGCTTTCAGCACGAGGGCATCGCTTCTCTCTCGTTTCGTGGCTGGATGGTAAGAATCCACAACCTTTTCGCCGACTTGAACCCCGTCAAACATGATTGGGACGATCGAGAAGCTGCCTGGCTTTGGAGTCTTGATTCTGTAAGAAGTTTCGTGGCGGCATTCGATGCAGTGGAAGCGGATGACTTTGTATTCTTTGTCGTGGCGAAACTCGATGTTACTGCTTTGGCATCGTGGGCATCCAGTGGCAGCGACTGTTTGAAGCGCTGTGTTGTTCGCGCTAGCCCATTTCAAGTATTGGGCGTCGGGTGAGAATTCGCTTTCTACTTCCTTGTAGGATAGCCACTTGTACTTTCGTGGGCGTCCCCTTCGTGTCATATCTCTTCATCCATATAATTGGGTGTCCTTGCTTTTCTCAGTTTCTCTGCACTCTGTACAATCAGGAAGTGAAACGCGCGTTAATGTGGCTAGCGAGTTCTAGTGAGGAATCATACGTGTTTCGTCGCGCTCTTAATGCGGGGGGTGGGACCCCCACCCAACTTTACCGGTAAAAAAGTATATTAAATATGCTAGGCGAGAGTTTGAAGCCATCCCGGGCTACCATGAAACCCTAGTCAGGTCGACGTTCGAACTCTTGCTTCAGTGGTTGGTTGGGGTAAAGTTTTATCC
>CAZPDY010000052.1:0-7212 GCA_964585455.1 uncultured Candidatus Bathyarchaeia archaeon
GACGGCGACGGAAGGATATTCCTTTACGACGCAGTCATCCTATGTAGCCACTACGGACAAAAACATCCCTGAATCTCCCAGAACCTGCTCAGAAGCCGAGTCATTTACGTGAATGGTATCTTTTTGCTGACCTCCAAGAGCCAGTAATACTCTGTTTCAGGAGTCGTGATAGGCTGTCGAGTGTTATGGCAGAGTCATTGGGTAACCTTTTAACGAATTTGCTAAACATTAGCTTCTTTGGCGAGCATCAAAAATTCTAAATACCGCCTATCGTGATAGGGAATGCTGGAGAGGGAGAAAGATTTTGAAAAAACTCGACTCCTACTATTAAGCATCATGGCGATTCTGCTGCTGACATCGCTGGATTTACCCGTAACTATAGCTCAACGCCATTGTAAGGGATTGGACGTTGTTTTCTATGACACTCCAAGTAATGCATACGCCGACCTGAAAGCAAACATGATCGACCTCATGTGCTACAACCTAGACTTTGATGAGTTCCAGGACGCTCAATCAGACACGAACATTCAACTGGCAGGATTTGCAGGGTTAGAATACTTCGGCTACGACCTGAACAACAACTACACTGTTCCAACGTACCCTGGCGTGCGAAATCCTCTTAACCTACGCGAGTTTAGGCAAGCTTTAGCCCACGCTGTCGACAAAGACTACATTGTAAATACGTTAGTGCAAGACATGGGAATACGTATCGACGTGCCGATTCCAGCTCCGCAGTCGGGCTGGTGGAGCCCCTACGTCACGGGGGACAACTACCCATACGAATTCAGCATGATCCAAGCTAGTGCGATTTTAGACGGCTTAGGCTTTGTGGACACAGATGCGGATGGTTGGCGCAACTATCCTCAAGGTTGGCCAGGCAGGGAAGCTGGTCCAAACCTTGACCCACTCATCATCTACATCCGAGGAGACAGCAAAAGCTACATAGTGCCGATTGGGTACGAAATCCACTATCGACTGTGGGATCTGGGGATTCCAAGCGTCTGGCAGATAGTCAATAATGACCTTGCCTACCAGCTAGTGCATGTTCTGCATGATTATCACATCTACACCAGCATATGGACGGTTAAGAAGTATCAGCCACTGTACTGGTACCCTATGTATCACAGCATGTACTGGTATCCTGGTGGACCGAACTACGTCACCGGAGTGGACGCTCTTGGAATGCCCAACTATCCTCAGCTTGACGCAGAGCTTGAGCTAAGCTATTACGCACCCGACTTTGAATCAAGTATCCTTCACTGCCAGTATTCTCAGGAAATCTATGTTACAGAGTGCATAGGTATATCTTTGTTCAGCCCCATCAGCTACATGGCCTACAGAAGGAATCTTGTCGGCGTCGTTAACATGGACGGCTACGGCATCAACAACAAGTACACTTACCTGAATGCTTACAAAGTCGACGACCCAGCCACGCCTGAAGACGAATCCCAACTGCCCATAAGAATCGGGCTTCCCAACGCTCCTACCAATCTAAATCCGCTGTATTCTCCATTGAGTCCTCTGGCTCCAGACGAGATGAGGTCTAACTGGCAAGTCATGAATGAGATCGTCTACACTCACCTGATTAATGAGGAGCCATACAACCTTGCCACCGACATTCCTTGGGTGGCTCAAGACTGGGAGATTTCGGAATGGGTTGATTTCCAAGATGGCGAAACAAAGACGATGGTTACGTACTGGATTAGGAAGGATGTGTTCTGGCATGAGCCTGAGACAGGCGCTGAAATCCGACAGTTCACGGCGCACGACGTGGAGTTCAGCATATGGTACCTCTACGCCTTCGGTGATAATTGGCAGTGGCACGACGTGAAGGACGTTAAATACACCCGCGTTGTCGATGACTTCACAATACAAGTGTACTTCG
The DNA here is from genome assembly GCA_964585455.1 of uncultured Candidatus Bathyarchaeia archaeon. Lineage (GTDB taxonomy): Archaea > Thermoproteota > Bathyarchaeia > Bathyarchaeales > SOJC01 > CAYGVX01. The sequence continues at coordinate 1,886 of CAZPDY010000052.1, forward strand.
ACGTACTGAGCTATTACGCTGTTTATTGGATTGGAGAGCAAATGCCGCTTCTGCCAAAATACGAGTATTTGAATTTGCTCTGCGAGCAACGCATGGTCGAGATTCCAATCACAGAACCAATCTTGCCCAGCACGAAGTTCGTGTTCACCGCCGACCAGGTCGTTCAGATCATCGGTGCCATTAAATATCCAGAGGGCATTCCGCTGATTCAGGGCGTCGACTTCGAGATCTTCGCAACCGGACCGATGGATTGGTGCCACAACGAGATCCACTGGCTGAGACCGCTAGACCCTGGAGAATTGATAGTCATTTGGTACTGGACACCTTCACTTGACCCACACGGCTACTACCTCGCTGGACTCGATTGGCGCGAAACTTGGTACAGCCTCGGGATCTACTATCCAGTAGCCATCCATCCTGATTACAACTACGCACTGTTCAACTGCAACCCAGGACACTTCCTTGGCGCTCCACCACTGGGCGAGATCGACTGGATGTGGACATGGGTAGGCACGACTAGGCCACGCAGTGGCTACTTCCAAGTATTCCTGTTCGATGCCGTGAGGCTACTGGGAGCCTACTGTAGGCATGGAGACGGGATATACGATCCCCACTGGTTCCCAGGAGCAGACATAGACGCGTATGACCTTTGCCACATAGGACTGTACGACGCAGTAACTGCCCTGAGCCACTACGGACAGCGTTCTGGCACTCCGCCAGACCCATAAACAGTAGCGGAACCCTAACCTCCTCCCTTTTTTTGGTACACACTGGAATCGTTGGCAGAAACGAGTAGAAAAGAGACAGAATCAATGATTAGCTATTAGGGACGAGTTTTTCCGTAATAGTAAGCTATTGTCACAAGGTCGTAGATGTCTATACGGTTCTCTGGCAATGCGAAGTTTCCGTGTCTCTCAAAGCTTATATCGAATTGGGTCTTCGTGGAACATGAGAAGATGGAAATGGAAGACTTGCCGAAGGGATTAGCAGCATCTAATGCAGGCAAGATTGCGAAAAAGTTGGGATTAGTTTCTGGCGGTAGAATATTGGATGTTGGCACAGCCAGCGGAGGGTTTATCGACACTCTAATGAAGACTCTGAAGGATTATGACTCTCTCGTGGGAATAGACAATTACCCTTCAGCCTCCTCAAAGAAGGAGATGGAATCTGCGAGAAAGCGATTTGAAGGAAAGCCCGTGCAGTTCCTCGAGATGAATGCCGAGAATTTAGATTTCGAGGATAGCTCTTTCGACACTGTCTGCATTTCTCATTGTCTACATCATCTTAATAAGATAGGTAAGGTGTTGGCCGAAATGAAGCGTGTACTGAAGAAAGGTGGCAACTTCATACTTCAAGAATGTTACTCCGATGGGGATCAGACTGAGGCTCAAAGAGCAGATGAACTTGAACATGAATGGGAAGCCCGGATCGATTCTTTGCTCGGCATCACTCATAATAAAACCCTAAAAAAGCAGGGAATAATGGACATTGTCAACAGTCTGGATTTGAAAGAGTTAGAAGTCTTCGATTCCACTCATCCGATCGATTGCCTGTTCTGTAACAGGAAACATGATTGCGAAGATCCAAAGAATCAAGCAACATTCCACGAGTCGACTAAAGATATTGATGACGCAATCAAAAGAATAGAGAATTATCCCAACCTGGAAACCCGAAATCGCCTAAAGGAAGAAGGAGAGAGAATAAAGAAAATAATAGAAAAATCTGGTTCGGCACCGGCGTCATATCTGTTCGTGATCGGGGAAAAATAGCGAGCGCATATATCATGAGGAAAGTATAGCAGTTCAGGTGAAAGCAGTGGACGTAGAAGGATTTCAGAAGCATCTGAGGACGACGGGAAAATCACAACGCGTGACAGATGCAGCAATCGCTCGCGTTTAGGAATTTGAGCGATATCTGAAAGAGCAAAGGGGCGGAAAACGACTTGAAAAAGCCGCTCCAGAAGATCTTGACGCTTTCATTACATGGATTGAAAAGGACGAGGCCTTAGCAGCCAAGAAATACATGTTAGGCATCCGCTACTTCTACGAGTTCATTCCAGACGAGGAGATGGCTATTCTGGCTTCCTTTAGGTGGAACGAGAGAATGGCAGTTTCAGGAGCGCTACTCAAGCTTAAAGAGTTTCGAGGAGTCAACGCAGGGGATTTGACGAAACTTGAGAAGGTGGGAATCCGAAACGCCAGCGAGATTATCAAAGCTGGGCAAACACGTGCCAAAAGGAAAGAGCTTTCAGCAGAGACTGGAGTGCCCGTTGCGGCGATTTTGGAGCTCGTGAAGCTTTCAGATCTGGCTCGGATTCAGGGCGTCAAAGGGATACGCGCAAGGCTCTACTATGATGCGGGCGTTGATACGATGGAAAAGATGGAGAAATGGAACCCTGAAGAGCTGCGAACCTACTTAGTGGATTTTGTAAAAAGGACTGGATTCATGGGCGTAGCTCCATTGCCGAGAGAAGCAAAGTTCACCGTGGAAACTGCGAAAAGAATGCCCAAAATCGTGGAATACTAGTCTAGCGCGCCACGTTGAGTCGAAGGCGACGATGAAATGAAGAACCATCTATTCGATATCGGTCAATTTAATTGCGTCAAATCCAGTCATCTTGTATCTTCTGTGTTTTCTCTGAATTCGTTTTCAAGAATGCTCATCATGATGCCGTCGCTGTATTCGTTGTCATAGTAGTACTCATCTCTCTCAACGCCTTCCCTCTTGAACCCGAGGCTTTCCCAAAATTTCAGTGCTCTCTTGTTGAAACCGACCACTCCTATCGAAATTCTGTGAAACCCCAGTTGTCTAAGAGCATAGTGAAGGAGTAGATGACCCACCTCAGTTCCGTATCCTTTTTTCCATTCATCTTTCTCCCCGATTATTATGGTCATGTCTGTTTTTTCGCCAGGGTCTGAACATTCTCAGTAATCCAGCTTCCCCTATCACTCGGTCACCTTTTTTGAGAACAATCGCAAACCAAACCCGGTCCTTGTCAGCCAGCAATTCTCTATACCATTTCTCTGTGTCCGTTCGACTCATCGGCGCAACTTCGCCTATTAGTCTTCTAAGTTCAGCGTCTTTGGACCACTTCTGAATGTAAGGCAAATCATCTTTGCTAAAGGGTCTTAGAAAGATCCTTTCACCGATAAGTGATTTCCTTTTCACAGCCTTCAGGATCTTACCTTTAGGCAACTCAATTCACCAATCCGATGAGTCTGTTTTCTTTCAGCTTTAACCTTTCCGCAACGTCGTCGTTTGGTTGGTTCGGTTTGGGATAGTAACCCTACCCCAACCAAATCAAAGAGTTCCTATCCATGCCTTGACTCATAAGACTGGGATATGCAGTGCGTCAAAAACAAAGTCAGCCAAAAGAAATGGCTTGGCCAGATTGCGCGAAAATCGCCCTTGATGTCACCAAAGTAACAGTCTCCTTTATGCCAGGAATTTTCCTCATGACGTTAACCACGAAATCGTCCAGTTCTTCCATTGTCTTAACCTGCGCTTCAACGCACAAATCATAGATTCCATAGGTCAGACTAGCCTTGCCCACTTGATTGGTATTCTTAAGCGACTCGAGAATCTTGTTTTCTGTACCTGCTTCTATTTTTGCCAGTATGTAGACAAAGATCATATTCGTTCCTCACTCTTAGTGGGTCCCTCGAGTTTTTAAATGCTATGCGAGCATATCGTTGTGCTCTTATAGTATATCGATTGTACCCTCCTGTTCCTTTAGCGTCCATAGTGTGCGCTGAGTCGGTATGCGACTTTTGGCCATCCGTAAGCTCTTGACCTTCTCCATCGTTCGTCGTCTGTCGATTGTTTGGTTGGCGTATAGTTTTATCACCCAACCAAACCTAGGAATAGATACTCTTAATTTTTGGGGATCATAAACTGAGCAACTATGACAAAGTCGTCATCTGAGGAGATTCATATTAGACCCATAGGTTATGTTGAACGTTTATCACCTGAGGAGGATGACAAGGATAGAAGCCTAGTTTCAAAGATAGTGGTCGAGAGTGAATTTGCCAAAGGTTTAGATGGCATTGAAGAGTGGTCGCACGTTTACGTTGTTTTTTGGATGCATAGGATTCTAGACAAGGACAAAATGCTAATTCACTTTGGCGGAGGAGAAAGCGTGGGAATATTTGCCACTAGAGCTCCAGTTCGTCCGAATCCCATTGGTTTGACTCTAGTGGAGCTTCTGGAACATAGGAGAAAATGTTCTTTTGGTGAAAGGTCTCGACGCTTTTCACGGGACTCCTGTTCTTGACGTCAAGCCATATCTTGATTGGGAACGTGGACGCTTGATTGTTATTACAGATTTCAACGTTCCACCATGGGTGACAAAAATAGCCAAGTGAACTGATACTCAATGTATCTTCATTACCTCAATGTACGTAAACTATACGCGCACACTTACCTTCTCTTCTGTTTCTTTCCCCCGCGAGATCTTCTCGTCTGATGACCACGCTGTCTGCTTACATCCGTCTTTTTTATACGGGTATCCTGTTCTCTACTCGTTTTCTGTCACTCACCCTTCAACTGTCAATAATACCCCTTTCCAAAAATAAGCCTGTTGCGCGCGTGGGATTCAGCACAAGCGTTTTACATGTTTTCCTCTTTTTTGTCCAGTGAGCTCCCTGCATTGCTTAAATCAGCGAGATTTAGGGATATTTTTGTCCGTAGTGTACACCCAAGATCACGGCGTCGAAGATGAATACCTGCCCGTCATCGTCAAGGTCGCAGTTAGGGTCAAAGTTCTCGTAACCTACTCTAGCCCCATAACAAACGCACAGCCTCACAGCATCATATAAGTCAACATCGCCGTCACCGTCAACGTCGCCGGGCATAGTTACTAGAACCCAACCGTCTACAAACACGTTATCACTGATTTCGGATTCGCCTAAGACTTCTTCTGCTTTTGCACTCATAGTATAGTTGCCGAATGTAAAAGGCGTAGTATCCCACTCGTACGATAGGGTTCTGCTATACATGGGACTCAAGGTGACTTGCTGTTCACCAATAATTGCCGAGTTAGCGTAAACAGTCACGTTGAAAGTTTCAATGAAGTCTCCCTGATTCTCAGCGGTAATCCGTATAGTCATTTTTTGTCCATGACCCACTGTTGGTTTCGGAAGACAGCCAGATTTTGATGTTGAAACATCGGTTATGGATACATCTCGCCTCAAGGGTCCAGATGGGATGAATAATTCGCATAGTACTGAGGACTGGTCAACTATTCCTCCTACAACAAGAGCGTACCCGCTCGGTAAGGGAGTTGAAGTGTGACCTACTGAATGACCAAAAATCGGGCTAGTGACATG
>CAZPDY010000053.1:0-7175 GCA_964585455.1 uncultured Candidatus Bathyarchaeia archaeon
CCCAAACGTCCCACGACACTCCGCGTCCTCAGACAACTCCCGATAATACCGCTTGAACTTCTCAAGGTCGTAACCCACAACAAACTGTAGGCTCAACCATCAACCCTCAGTTGCAACGCTCAGCTAACATATTCTCGGCACCGGGTCACCCACGGGCATCGGCAGAATCCGCCGCCCCCCGACCACCGTCTCCATCGCCACCACGTCAAACTCACCCGTAGCTTCGCCAATAATCTCCGCATCCCTCCCCTCCTCCGTTCTCAGCAACGTCTCCAAAACCTCTTCAGCTATCTCCGCAACAACGCCCATGATGACTTTCCCCTCGTTCCCAACCTCCAACGGGTCAATCCCCAGCATCTCACAAGCCGCCCGCACATCCTTCCGAATTGGAATCTTGTCCTCACGCACCAGAATCCCCACCTTAGCTTTCTGACTCCACTCGTTCAAAGCGTTCGCCAACCCACCCCGAGTAGGGTCCTTCATCGACACCACACCACCCATCTCCAACACCCGCCCAATCATGTGATTCAAAGGCTTCACGTCCGACACAATCCCACTCCCAAACGCTAAGCCCTCCTGAGCCGACAGAACAGCCAACCCATGATCAGCCACACTCCCAGACAGGATAACCTTGTCACCCCCCCGCAGGTTCGCGTCCAAAACCCAACGAGCATCGAAACCACGCCTAAACTTCCGCACCACAGCCAGATTATGGTCTAAGGCTTTGCCCCGCCTGCCGATCCCACTCATGTTCACCACTAACCCGCCGAGGCTGCCCTTCTCAACCACTTTCGTGTCCCCAGTCACCACAAAAACCCCCGCCTCCAAGCAAGCAGCTTTCATGCTCGCCAGAACCCGCTCTAAATCACCGAAAGCTAAACCCTCCTCCAACACGAAACCACACCCCAAAGCCACGGGCTCAGCGCCCAAAACAGCAATGTCATTCACCGTTCCAGCCACAGCCAACCGCCCGATATCACCTCCAGGAAAGAAGATGGGTTTAACGGCGTGCGAATCACTCTTAAACACTACACCATTCACGACCGCTGCGTCGTCCAAAGCCTCCAACCCAACCTCCGCCCCCTCAAAACCGCCCAAATAGGGCAGAACAAACCTCTCAATAAACTTAGCCATCACGGCACCACCCGCACCGTGGGTCATCGTAACACGCTCAACCTCAGACATAACACATCCCCCTAAAACCAACGTCACACCCACATAAAAGCATCGAAAAACCACCCTTCAGACACCCTCAACCGCCCAACGACGAGCGAAAAAATAGACAAAAACATGTAAACACCAAAATAAACCCATACACAACCCAAAACCCGAAACAACCACGAACGACACAGCAACCCTTATATCCACAAACCCCACCTCTAAACCATTTTGGCGCAAATACACACGCCAAAAACAGAGATGCAGCTTTCGATCAAGATAGATTGAAAGCGAAGAAAGCCAGTAAGCCTCGAAAAAAGGGCAATTCAGGCTTACGATGAACACCACACACAACGCGAGCCCAAAAAGGCCAACAAACCTACGCCAAACAAACACCTATTCACCTACACGCCAAAAAAAGCCCGACATGCCACGCCGTCTGGTGAATGGCCAGGCTTGAGCGCTGAAGAAGGGCGCGGCAAGCAGCGAAATGCCTCGGGTAAGCGCACGCAGCTGTAGAACCGAGGATGCCTCAATGAGACTTCTCGTCGCGGCTCCTTCGGGAACCGTGACACTCCGGCGACGGAGAGGGAACCCCCCGAACTGAAGCATCTTAGTAGGGGGAGGAAGAGAAACTAACCAGGATTCCCCTAGTAGCAGCGAGCGAAACGGGAAAAGTCCAAACCGAATCTTGCGAGGAAACTCGTGAGAAATGTAGGGTTATGGGTCCGGCTATATCTTCGCCGGCTAAGCTGAAGTGGTCTGGAACGACCCGCTAAAGAGGGTGAAAGCCCCGTAAGCGTAAACTGGAAAGAATTAGGCTGGAACCCCAGAGTACCGCACCCAGGCTTGGGTGTGAAAAATCGGGAGCCATCAACTTCCAAGACTAAACACGCCTCAAGACCGATAGCGCACTAGTAAGGTGACAGAAAGTTGAAAAGTATCCCGGAAGGGAGCTGAAAAGAGTCTGAAACCAGACGGTTAAAGACGTATGCGGCCCGGAAGGATAGATCCCATTCGAAGGAACCCGCAGCGATGCGGCAGTACGAGGATGGGGGACCAGGGTTGCATGTTCCGTCTAGAAACACGGGCCGGGGAGTTCACGGCCATGGCGAGCTTAAAGGCGAAAAGCCTGAAAGCAGAGGGAAACCAACAAGCGCACAACCAGCTTTGGCTGGTGAGGCGCGGCGTCTGAAAGGGCGCGAAGTCATGGCTATGAGACTAGAAACCAGGCGATCTAGCCCTGGGCAGGGTGAAGCCAGGCGAAAGCTTGGTGGAAGCCCGAAGGGGTACTGACGTGCAATTCGTTCCTCTGACCTGGGGTTAGGGGCGAAAGACCAATCTAGCCTGGTGATAGCTAGTTCCCTCCGAAGTGGGTCTCAGCCCAGCCCCGAGCGAGGCAGCCGACAGGGTAGAGCACTGATTGGAAAGTGAGGAACCGAAAGGTTCCGCTTTTCTTTCAAACTCCGAATCTATCGGCGCCGCAGACCTCGGGAGACGGGTTATGGTGGGGTAAGCCCCCAAGGCCGAGAGGGGAACAACCCAGACTGAGGTTAAGGCCCCAAAGTGCTGGCTAAGTGTTAAACTAAAAGGCGTCATCAGCCTAAGACAGCGGGGAGGTAGGCTCAGAAGCAGCCACCCTTCAAAGAAAGCGTAACAGCTCACCCGCCGAGGCTGATGGCCCTGAAAATGGACGGGGCTAAGCCAGCCGCCGATACCTTAGGGCACGGCGGAAGCCGTGACTGGTAGGAGGGCGTCCTGACTGGACAGAAGCCGGGCTGTGAAGTCCGGTGGACCGGTTCAGGATTGAATATCCCGGCGGTAGTAACAGCAAAGAGGGGTGAGAATCCCCTCCGCCGAAAGGGCCAGGGTTCCCCGGCAACGCGTCGTCAGCTGGGGGTAAGTCGGTCCTAAGGCAGATCTCAACCGATTATGCCGAAAGGGAAGCAGGTTAAAATTCCTGCACCACGAAGGTACACGCGGCAACGCAAGCTCAACGTCTGACGCTTCGAGGTAGGCTGAGCAAGGCTGTCGCCTTGTTTAACCGTCGAAGCCTGGGGAGTGCCGTAATGGCGAGAACCAGGTGAAAGCGGGAATAGCCTTCCGTTTTTAGGAGAGTTCAGCTGATCCTTGGAGTCCGTGAAAAGGACGTTGGGAAGGATCCTTCGTGTCCGTACCTAGAACCGACACAGGTGTCCCTAGGCGAGAAACCTAAGGCGTGTCGGGTGTACACCGAGCGAGGGAACTCGGCAAATTAGCCCCGTACCTTCGGTATAAGGGGTGCCTGTGGTTTTAGCTTCGGCTGGAACCGCAGGCCGCAGTAGCAAGGGGGTTTCGACTGTTTAATAAAAACATAGGAAGCCGCAAGCGCGAAAGCGTGTGAACGGCTTCTGAATCCTGTCCAGTACAGGTACCTGAAACCTGGGTCCAACCGGGCTAAGGGCCTGCAAACGACGGGAGTAACTCTGACTCTCTTAAGGTAGCCAAATGCCTTGTCGGGTAAGTTCCGACGCGCACGAATGGATCAACGAGAACCCCGCTGTCCTCGCTTGGTACCCGGTGAACCCACGTAAAGTGGACGAACAGTCCACTAACTCCCAGAGGGAAAAGAAGACCCCGTGGAGTTTTACTGCAGCCTGTTGCTGGGATGTGGCTGCGTTTGCAGAGCGTAGTCGGGAGCCGTTTGAGTCCAGTTCCTCCGGGGATTGGAGTAGGCGACAATGGAACACCGACCTTTTGCAACCATGTCTCTTACCGGTGCGTAAGCATCGGGACAACAGTAGGTGGGCAGTTCGGCTGGGGCGGCACCCCCTCGAAAAGATATCAAGGGGGCCCAAAGATCGGCTCAGGCGGGACAGAAACCCGCTGTAGAGTGCAAAGGCAAAAGCCGGTCTGACTGAATCCTCCAAAGCAAGGGATTCAGAGGCGAAAGCCGGGCTTAACGATCCTCTATGTCCCCACTGATGGGGGCTAGAGGCGACAGAAAAATTACCCCGGGGATAACAGGCTCGTCGCGGGCGAGAGTCCCCATCGACCCCGCGGCTTGGTACCTCGATGTCGGCTCTTCCTATCCTGGCCCTGCATAAGGGGCCAAGGGTGAGGCTGCTCGCCTATTAAAAGGGAACGTGAGCTGGGTTTAGACCGTCGTGAGACAGGTCAGACTTTATCTGCTGGGAGTGTTGGCCGCCTGAGGGGAAAGGGTCCCCAGTACGAGAGGAACGGGACGTTGTGGCCTATGGTTAACCGGTTGTCCGACAGGGCAGACGCCGGGCAGCTAAGCCGTTGAGGATAAGAGCTGAAAGCATCTAAGCTCGAAGCCTTTCCCGAAAAGAGGCGACCATTCCCTACACCCATGTGTCTGGTAACAGGCTCATTGTAGGGACGAGGGCACCCATAGAAGATGGGGTTGATGGAGCTGGGGTGTACGTGCCAAGGCTTCGGCCGAGGCATTTAGCCCGCGGCTCCCAATAGCTCGAGGTGTCGGGCTATAATTGACGTGAATACGGTGTTTGGGTGTTATAGGTCGGTGGCCTTGCGGCTTGCGATGTGTGGTGTTCCAATCCCCTAACAGTCAGTTTTTTAAGGCGACAGCGCCTATCAATCAAACAACAAAGGAGATGGTTCATGGTGCCGCGTGACAGAAGAGAAAACTGGATTGGTCTTCTCTCGTTCGGTTTCTTCATCATGCTCTTCGCGTTATTCTTCCTCATCGTCCCAAACTATGGCGAAACAGTCGTGAATTTCCTCAAGGATATTAAAGTTCAAGAAGTTACGCCGGGCCTTTTCTTACCCGCCCCAGAGCCCAAACCATACCACAGAGTGATCTACGAAACAGCCATGCAGTTCTCCGTGGTCTTCGGGTTGTTCCAGGTTGGGCTTCTGGCGTTAAGGTTCTACTTAAAATCCCACATGGACAAGGTGGCTGAAACAATCGGAAACATCGTCTTCTGGCTGGGCGCCGCGTGCATGTTCTACCTCAAGTCGAGCACCTTAGCATGGTTTCCCTTCATCGGCGGCGTCATAGCCGTCATAGGATTCTCCATCATCATCCGAAGCCTCATCACGCTATTGTTCTGGAGAAGAAGCACCGAAGCCAAAGCCCCTGAAGCCTAAGAAGCCCTGCCCTCTTTCCTCGCTATTTCAGTCATACGCTTAATCTGTTCCCGCGTAAAATTTTCCTTCGGCAACTCGGGTAACCCAGCGAACGGCGGAGGTCGAGGAGTGCCCGCTTCATCGACAGCGTAGTATTCTAGAAAAACTCGTTTTTGAAGCTCGTTGATGTACCATTCAACGACAGCCACCATCCACAAATAATCGTCCGGGTCAGGAAACAGTTCATAGTCTTTCTCGGTGTTCGTCAAGGGCACACCCATCCGAAACAGTTTCGCATGACACAACTCATGGCGTACGCTGAAGAGCGTCGCATCCGGGTACAGCATGATTATTGCCCGATTCCGAGAAAGGATGACTATTTCGGCTCGTTGCCCCGCTCCCAACGGCTTCTTGGCGTAGCGCACTCTGAACGAAAAATCTTCGATTCTCAGCTTGCGTTTTCCGTCCCTTATCGTTTGCAACACTCTAGCCTTCGACAACACGTCAACTTATTCCCCCAAAGCTTTCAGAGACTGTTTAAACTAGTCAATCTCACAGTTGAAAGCTCTTTCGTATGGAAAATTATTTATCCATCCTACCTACGTATGAAGAACACGGGATATCAATGGCTAAATGTCCAAAATGCGGAACTGAAGTTTCCAAGCCAAGAAAGTCTTGGAAGATGGCTGGACGACCAGACAAGAGTGGCAAAAGACTCCAACTCGAAATCGGGCTCTTCGACTGCCCAAAAGGTCATGGTTCCTTCCGAAGCACGCTGAGCAAGAAGAAAATCTAAAAACACCGCCATCTCCCCTTTCTTTTTTTCTTGTTTTTCTAACCCATATTCTCTACTGAAGCAGGATGAAAACGTAAATAACTGAACACTCGAAAACATTAAACGTGGTCGACGTGAACTCGGATGTGGTGGTGGTCGGTGGTGGTCCAACCGGTTCCTTCTCTGCCCTACACGCAGCGAAGCTGGGCGTTCGAGTCACCCTCTGCGAAGAACACGACAAAGTGGGAAGCCCCGCACACTGCACGGGACACGTGAGCCTCAGCGGCATAAGAAGCCTAAACCTAGGTCTACCAAAAAACATCTTAGAGAACGAGATTAAATCCGCCACCTTCCACTCTCCGTCGGGCTACCGATTCTCAGTCAGGTTCGCCTCCCCAGTGACCTGCGTCATCAACCGCGAGCTCTTCGACCAACACCTTTCGAACATGGCTTCAGAAGCGGGCGTCAAGGTTCTCAAGAACACTCACGTTGACTCGCTCCTGGTCGAGAAAGGCGTGGTTCGGGGTGTTGCAGTCAAACAACGAAAAAAAACCCAAAACCTAGAGTCTAAAGCGGTAATCGACGCCGAAGGAGTGGCTTCAATCCTCTTGAAAAGAGCCGAGCTGCCCTCCCTCAACCGCCGTATGATAGTCAACGGAGTGCAAGCGGAAGTTGACAGAATAGAGGGAACAGACGAGGACACGGTTGAAGTGTTCCTAAGCAGCCGCTTTGCCCCCGGCTTTTTTGCTTGGATTGTTCCACGACGTGACGGTTCAGCTAAGGTTGGGTTGGCAACGTCAAGAGGCAGCGTCCGCGATTGCTTTCACCACTTCATCAACCACAACCCAGTTGCCCGCCGGAGACTGAGACGAAGCAAAACCGTCAACATCGTCTACCACCCCATCTCGCTCGGAGGACCAATCCCAAGAACCTTCTATGACGGGCTGTTGATCGTGGGCGACGCTGCTTCGCAGGTAAAACCCACCACGGGCGGAGGAATCATCATGGGGCTGAAATGCGCGAAGATTGCGGGCAAAGTCGCTGCATACGCTGCCCGATACACGGATTCTTCAGCGTTCTTTCTTTCTGAGTATGAGCGTCGATGGAAAAGGGAGATGAGCTTTGACATGATGGTGATGAAACGTTTGAG
>CAZPDY010000054.1:0-7153 GCA_964585455.1 uncultured Candidatus Bathyarchaeia archaeon
GGTCAAGCAGTTCAAGGAACGGCTACGACTTCTAAGCGCGAGGAAACCGGAACAGACCGCCGACGCCCTCAAAAAAGAGAAAGAAGAAATCGAATGGAAAATCCAAACATCCTCCTTGACGATTCAGGAAGAAAAGCCCTTCGTCGAAAGAGCAAATATACTCGAAATCCAACTCAACACCTACCAAAAAATAGCCAAAGCAAGAGAGAAAATCGCAGACTCGCAGAAGATGATAAAAGCATTAAATGAAGAGGCAAGGCTCTCCCACATGCAACTCTCGGAACTGGCCCAACAAAGCCAAGAACTCCATAACAAAATGCTGGAAGCTTTAGACAAAGCGAGAGCATTGAAAGCCGAAGCCGACAGCTACCACGAAACCTTCTTTCAAATCAGACAAAAATCCCAGGAAATTCACGAAGAATACGTCGCAGTCGAGAAGAAGGTCAGAGCGCTGAAGAAAGAGTTAACGGAAGAGGAGAAGAAAGATAAGGAGACGTTGCAGGAAGAAGCAAGGAAGAAGTTGAAGGCAGAGGCTTTAAAGAAGTTGGAACGAGGCGAGAAATTGACGTTTGATGAATTTAAGCTTCTGGCAGAAGAACCGACTTAGTAAATACCTATGTCACGCACGAAATTTCTTATTAATAGAACGTAAAGTTAAAGTTGCAGCAACCCGCAAAGAAAAGTGGAAACAGCAGATGGCAGCGAAGGGAAAAGAGGAAAGGCTCCTGATTCTATGCGTTGACCGAGACGGCGACTTGAACGCGAAGGCAGAAGGGAAGACCCCAATACTGGGCAGGAAAGAGAACCTCGACGCAGCCATTTCTCTAGCCCTGACGGACCCGGAGGAGCCAGACGCTAACGCTATGTTTGAGGCGGTGAGGGTTTACGACCAGCTCAAGAAAGAGGGACAGCCCAACGAGCATTTCCAGATTGCCACAATCTCTGGTTCGCAGCTTCTGGGTGTTGAAGCGGATAGAAAGCTGGTCAGAGAGTTAAGCACAGTCTTGGAGACTTTCCCAGCCAACAACGTGATTCTCGTAACCGACGGATACGCAGACGAAGCAGTGTTGCCCCTGGTTGAGTCCAGGGTGCCTGTCACGTCTGTTCGGAGAATAATCGTCAAGCACAGCGAATCCCTCGAAGAAACAGCCGCACTCTTCAGTAAATATTTGAAGGTAATCACCGAGAACCCTCGCTATTCACGAATTGCCCTCGGAGTTCCAGGACTGCTGCTGATTATTCTAGCTGTGATGTACCTCGGGGGCTGGCTGTACTATACATGGATAGCTTTCCTCATAGTCCTGGGAGCCATCCTTCTCACGAAAGGGTTTGGTATCGACAGAGCAACAAAACACTTCATCCGTTGGATAAGAGAATACGAGCCTCCTCCCCTTCCAGTTCAGATTGCAGGGTTCACCGTTGCCGCCGGAATCATAGCCGCTGCAGTAGGCATATTCTTAGGAATAAACGAAGCTGCAATGTCAATCGTCGCGTATCCTGTGAGCGTGGAAGGATGGCTAAGCTTGTTGCCGACGCTTTTGGGCGAGTTTATCGGACAAGGCATATACTTGATAGTCATCGGCATCTGCGTCATACTGTCTGGAAGAGCCATACGCTGGTATTTTGAACGTGACATCAGACTCCTTCGCACTCTGGTCTTCATCGTCGTCATTGCTTGGTCTTCGCAGGTATTCCGCCAAGTTTCAGCGATTCTTATCGACCCAACCATCAAGGGAGCTGAGCTCGTTTTCACGATATTCATCGGCATATTGTTGGCTATCGCTATGTCTCTCATCGCCTTCGTACTCAACATAAAGTACGGTAGCTTCTTCAAGAAGAGGCAGAAGAAAGTTGAAGAATTCGAGCAAAGCTAGCGTAGCTATAATCGGCGGTAGTGGCGTGGGGGGTTTGCTGAAGGAAGTTGAACACGTAAGGGTCGGCACCCAATACGGGCTGCCTTCACCAATCTCTGTTGGAAAAGTTGAGGGAAAATCAGTCGCTTTTCTTCCCCGCCACGGCGTGAGCCACAGCGTGCCACCCCATCGTGTAAACTACCGAGCTAACATTTTTGCCCTACATACGCTTGGGGCGGAGCGAATTCTTGCAACCAACGCCGTAGGAGGCATAAACAAACGCTTCAAGCCCGGAGACTTGGTAGTTCCTCGCGACTTTGTGGATTTTACCAAGCTTAGGAAGGGGACTTTTTATGATGAGGCTCCCGTTACGCATGTAGACATGTCGCAGCCCTACTGTCCCGAGATTCGCAAGGCTCTGTTGGAAGCAGTGAAGCATGCCGGAGAACACGTTTTTGACGGGGCAGTTTTGGGTTGCACCGAAGGACCGAGGTACGAGACGCCCGCAGAAGTTACCATGCTCCAAAGCTCTGGATGCGACGTCGTGGGGATGACGGGCATGCCAGAGGCTGTTCTAGCTCGAGAATTAGAGATGTGTTATGCTTCCCTCTGCTATGTTTCTAACATGGCGGTGGGGTTGCAAGAACGCCAAACCGTCGCCGAGCTTAAGGAGATTGCGGAGAAGAAGAAAAACATCATTGAGCAAGTTTTAAAAGAGGCGATTGTTTCTTTACCGAAGACGCGCAGCTGCGTTTGTAAACACGCCTTAAGGGACGCGCGGCTTTGAGGTCTAACCCACCATGCTAAAGGGCTTGCTCTCGGCAATCGGTGCCTACAAGGTTTACGAGCGGTGGCTCTGGCATCAAGTGAAGAGTGGTAAGATGCCCGACCACATTGCCATCATCTTGGACGGTAATAGACGTTGGGCTTCTGAGAAACTGCTCGAATCTTGGATCGGTCATCAACATGGAGCAGAGCGAGTTAACGAGTTGCTCGATTGGTGCCTAGACCTGGGTGTGCAATGCGTGACTCTATACGCTTTTTCCACTGAAAATTTTGAGCGAACGGCTCAAGAGGTTGAAGAGATTCTGCGCATCGCCGAGGAGAAGCTGCGGGAGATTCTGACCGATGAACGTATTCATAGGAATAAGATTCGAGTGAAAGTTATAGGGCGAGTTGGGCTACTGCCGAAGCAGATGCAAGAGTTGATCAGGCAGGTGGAAGAGACTACTCAAGCCTATGACCAGCAGTTTCTGACTGTGGCTTTGGCTTATGGAGGACGCGCAGAAATCGTCGACGCGGCGAAGAAAATCGCTGAGAAAGTGAAGCATGGCGAGTTGCCCGTGGAGAAGATCGATGAGGGCGTATTTGAGAAGTTCTTGTACACGGCTCACATGCCTAAAGCAGACCCCGACCTGATTATTCGGACCAGCGGAGAGGAGCGATTGAGTGGGTTTTTGCTGTGGCAAAGCGCCTACAGTGAGCTATGCTTCTTAGACGTTTTTTGGCCCGATTTTCGGCGAATCGACCTGTTTCGAGCGGTGAGGACTTACCAGCGACGCAAACGTAGGTATGGAAAATAGAGCGCCCCTAGTGCCTCGTCCTTCTTTCTCGCCGTGCTTTCTCTATCATATGCTCTACTTGTTCGACGGTGGTGCCCAAGTATTTCTGGGTGTCGAGAGCGTTGCCAATATCTTCTTCTGTTAGGAACCTCTGAACCACTTTGCTCCCAGCTAGAGCCTTTTCAAAAGGGAGGTTTTTCAGTTCGCTCTTGATCGTCAGCTTTCGGAGAAGTTCATGGGCTTCTTGACGGTTCATCCCCTTCTCCACGAGCTTGGTCATGACCGCCTCAGACATCGTTCGTCCCTGCGTGATTTTCAGGTTTTGCTGCATCCGTCTCTCGTCGATACGAAGGTTTGCTAAAACGTTTATCATGAGAGATAGCATGTAGTCGACTAGGATGCATGACTCTGGGATGATGAAACGTTCAGCTGAAGACTGGGTTAAATCTCTCTCGTGCCAAGTCACTACATTCTCGAGTGAGGGGACGGCTAAGCCTCTCATGACCTTCGCTAATCCACAGACTCTCTCACAAATCTCTGGGTTACGTTTCTGCGACATGGATGAGCTGCCCACCTGCTTCTCGTACTCAAAAGCCTCGAACAACTCTGCGATCTCGGGTCGTTGCAGTTCTCGGATTTCAGTAGCCATGTTGTCCAGCGAGGAGGCGATTATAGCTAAGAGACAGACGAATTCTGCGTGGCGGTCCCGTTGCACTATCTGTGTGGAAATGTCGGCATGTTTTATGCCTAACCTTTTCATCACGAGTTCTTGAATCTCCATAGCATGGGAGCCCAACCCTGCCTGCGTGCCCACTGCACCCGTCATCTTTCCGACCAACACGCGTTCACTGCATTGCCTTAATCTCTGAATGTTTCTAGCATTCTCTCGTAGCCAAACAGCGAACTTAAAGCCTAAAGTTATCGGCAATGCATGTTGACCATGCGTCCTGCCAACCATAATCGTCCGTTTATGCTTGCCAGCTTTTTCCATCAAAACCTGTTCTAACCTACTCAATTTCTGCTCGATGAGCGTCGTGGCATCCTTCAAGACGAGGGCGTTTGCTGTGTCAACGATGTCGTAGCTCGTTGCGCCTAAATGAACGTAGGCGCCGCTCGAGCTACTCTGCTCGGCTAAAGCTCTGACCATCGATGCCACGTCATGCTTGATCTCTCGCTCGATGGCTTTAACGCGTTCGAGCTTAATGTACCGCGTCGAGGCTTTCTTCATGATCATTTCTGCGTCTTTCCGCGGTATATCTCCGACTTGGGCGTGTGCCCATGCGAGGGCTGCTTCAACGTCTAACATTCGTTGGAGCCTGTTCTCCTCTTCGAAGATGGCTCTCATTTCCTTCGTTCCATGACGCCCCGTATCGATGGGAAGTATCGGCATTCACCTACCCCAGAGCATGTTAATAGCTCGCTGCTTTAAAGATTAGGCTATTAGCCTCTCTCCCACTACCTAAAGGCGGAGGAAGACGATGGGCGCAATAGTTGCCGCTGTAGGTAAGAGAGACGCAAACGTGTTCGACGCAGCCGTCACGATGCTCGAGACGTTAAGCCATCGCGGTTCAGATTCCTTTGGAATCGCCTCGGCTCACAGAGTTTCAAGGGAAGAAACCTTAGAAGGGCTGCGAAAGAAAGACGTAGACTCGAACGCTCTGATAGGTCACGATTTTGCCAGACTCTTACCCAGAGATAATGCCCAGCTTGTCCAAGGCGAGGGTTTCGCTTTTGTTTTTGACGGTCGACTGTTTCCTGCTCCCATAAAGAGTAAAGCAGAATTTGTGGCTGAAGAAATCGCTGAAATTGAAGATAAAGCTATACGTATCATTCGCGGTTTTGGCGGTGATTATGTTTTCGCATTGGCAGAAGATGATGGAATCGTTGTGGGGCGGGATTCCGTTGGAGCGTGTCCGCTTTATTTTGGTGAGAATGAAGATATTTGTACTGTGGCTTCGGAACGCAAGGCGCTATGGAAGCTAGGCATCCGAAAGGCTGCATCGTTTCCTCCTGGAAAGTTCGCTGTCATGAACGACGAAGGTTTCGCTTTCGAAACTGCTAGGGTCATAACTCAGCCTCCGCTGCAGGAAATAGACGAAGAGACGGCGGTTGAGCGACTCAAGAGTGCCCTGCTTCAATCAGTAGGAGAGCGAGTTTCCGACGTTAAAGAGGCTGCAGTGGCATTCTCTGGAGGACTCGACAGCAGCATCATCGCTTTCCTGACGAAACTATGTGGTGTCGACGCCCACTTGATTTGTGTTGAATTGGAAGGGCAGAAGGAAACCGCTTTTGCAGAACGTGCTGCAGAGGCTCTTGACCTTCCTATTCACGTTATTACTTATTCAATTGACGACTTGAAAGAAGACTTGCTGAAAGTTCTATGGCTAATCGAAGAGCCCAGCCCCACAAACACTAGCATTGCGGTACCTATCTTCTGGATTGCCGAACAGTCCGCTAAACTTGGTTTTCCCGTGTTGTTGGCAGGACAAGGAGCGGACGAGCTTTTCGGAGGCTACCAACGATACCTAGAAGTCTATGCTAAAGGCGGTGCGGCTGGCTTGCAAAGAAGGCTGTATGACGATGTGGCTTCTTGCCATGAAACAAACTTTCAGAGAGACAACAAAGTCTGCTCTTTTCACAGAATAGAATTGAGACTACCCTTCGCCGGCTGGGAAGTAGTCCAACTCGCCCTAAGCCTTCCCGCCCACTTGAAGATAGCTTCTCCGAGCGACGCTTTAAGGAAGAAAGTGCTGAGACGAACCGCCACGATGCTCGGAATCCCAGATTTCATTGCAGAAAAGCCTAAAAAAGCCATCCAATATACCACGGGCGTGAATCAAGCATTAAAAGGACTCGCCAAGAAGGAAGGTTTAACTCTGCGAGAATACGTGGAAAAGGCTTTCGAAGAAGCCTACAGAACGCGGGAATAACAGATGGCTAGAACAGCTATAATCTTCACACCAAAATACTACGAGCATAACACTGGGCCGGGTCACCCTGAGTCTTCGAGAAGACTGCGAGTGATAATGGACGAATTGGAAAGACTGAACCTGTTCGCTTCTTCGAGCGAATGTGAGCTGATTCGACCCCCTCTCGCAACCGTAGAAGATTTGGAGCTTGTTCACGACCGTGCGCATATTCGGTTGGTGAAACGAGTCTGTGAGCAAGGCGGAGGTCTACTTGACCTTGGCGACACGATAGTCTCTTCGGAAAGCTTTGAGGTGGCACGTTACGCTGCCGGAGGAGCATTGAAGGCTGTAGACTTGGTTATGAGTAAAAAGTTTAGGAACGCCTTTGCCTTTGTCAGACCGCCAGGGCATCACGCTGGAGCCTACTACGCTGCAGGGTTTTGCGTGTTCAACAACGTGGCTGTCGCGGCGGCACACTTGATTGAGAGGTTTCATCTTGAGCGGGTTTTGGTTTTGGACATCGATGCACATCATGGAAACGGGACACAGGAAATCTTCTACGACACAGAGAAGGTTCTTTACGTAAGCTTGCATGAAGACCCTTGGGATTTTCCTAGGACGGGTTTCGTGGACGAGGTTGGAGAAGGCGAAGGATTCGGGTACAACGTTAACATTCCCTTTCCCTTCAGGGTGGGCGACAGAGCGTATTTGAAGGCGTTTAAAGATGTTGTTGTTCCCATTGTGCAGCAGTACGAGCCTCAGTTTATTCTGGCATCTGTTGGGTACGATGGATACTTTGGCGACCCCGTGGCGGAATTAGGGCTTTCTG
>CAZPDY010000055.1:0-7106 GCA_964585455.1 uncultured Candidatus Bathyarchaeia archaeon
TAACTTACTGTATTTAGAGACAGCGAATTCGGAAGAAAGTGCTCTGTTTGCAAAATGTTTCCACATATTCGTTAGTATCAAAAACCCGAGAATTTAAACCGAGGTCTAAACCTAATCCCCTGCACTACCTCTTTCGGGTCGTCTCCTTGTTCGAGCACAGCCTCCACTTGATAGAAAGTCCTCAGCCACCACTCTTCAGTTGCCCCTACTTCGGGGAATTCAGTCATTACGTCAGACCACTTTTGCCCGTAACATCCAATCTCCCCTTTTTTACTCTCCATTATTCATCACAAATGCAAACAATCGGTTCGGATTCGGATTTTTTGCTTTCCTCTGCGCCTAGTCTAGACCGTCCTATTAGACTGCGCTCTGATGTATGCTCTCCCATCATACTCTTCACGAATGTGTGATTCTTTTCCATTTCAGAACATGCCCTTTTAAGCAGACTCCTTCGAGGCGCGGAACAGTCTGCTTAAACCGAGGTTGAAAGCCACCTTTGTTCTAATTTTGTCCCAGAACATTTGGCTGCCGATTATGATGAGTGGATAAGCTATGATCCATGTCATAGAGTACAATTCCCCGTAGTAGTTATGGAACAACGCCCAATCCCCACCGTTTACTGCGATTGTGAAGATGGTGACAATCCTGAGTATGTTAATGAAATAGGTAATGACTGCGCCAGCCGCAAAGTAAGCTACCCTGCTCAGCCATCGCATCGGGGTTCTCTTCAGAAACAACACTATCACGATGGTGTAGATGAATAGGCTTTGAACGCCAGAACACGGCCAAGCTATGGCAAACCCCGCTGTTCTTCCAATCGAATCCTCAGCCACTAGATAAGGCATAGAACCGTATGTAGGGTGATTTACCAACTGGTTTATGATTGTCTGATACCCCAATAAATTCAAGACGTTGGCTGCCAAAAAAGTCGTGGCAGGCACAAATATTTGAAGAGGCGTAAACCTTCCGTACGGATACAAGTTGTCTATCAAGTACACCACTCCGACGGCGCCCAAGAACACCGCAGAAATCGAAAAATCCTTCAAACCGTCAAACCCGTACGCCAACATTACGACCCCAACGAATAATCCCGTGAAAACTAGGTATTCTACTGAAAGGGGCATCCAGGGGTCTGCCCAAGGCACATTAAACTGATTGGAAAAATCCACAATCATCGCATTCAACCCAAAATAATTTGCAGCTACGACGTACAGCGTCGGAATCAGCACAACCACGCCAAAAACAGCAGTTTTCACTAGTCCTAATGGATGCCGTTCTCGGGACTTGAACTTCTCCCAGTCCAACACCAACTCCAAGACAACGAGCCACAAGAAGAACAAGTAAAACGTCCTCCCCTTCCAAGTCGCATTAAACGACGGAGCATCCAACTGGTATAGGATGAGGAAGGGAATAGTAAAGCTCAGTACAATCGCGAGAAGCGTCAGAAAATAACTACGTCTGCCCAGATAGGCTACGCTTTTTCCCAGCATGCCCTCCGAATCGCCACTTCCGCCTCGTAGCATAGACTTCTCACATCACATACCCATCCAGCGATAATATATATCTACTGTCAAACCCTCAGATTTGGGCGTCTCGCACCTCGTTAGAAGGCTGAATTGTGTAGTGGAATGCTCCCACAAGTCATGTTTAATTGATGTTATTCCTTATTTGTGGGCTTTCACGGACTTTCAAGATTGCTGACAGACTCTCTCCTTGAAGACAACCCACTCCACGGGGTTTCAATAAAGCTTAAATCACACAAAACTAAGTTAAGTGAATAAACGGTGATGATGTTTGAACTTCGGAAAAGTGTCAAAGATGTTCATCGCAATACTTCTGATTGTAGCGGCAAACTTCGCTGTGGTAACTACTTCCCAAAAAGTTCAAGGCTCACCCATAACATTTCCCACAGAATGGCCATCAGTCTACGTCTATCCAGAAACCGTCGTAGCCGATGTCGGTGACCTAGTAAACGTCAGCATAGTGGTCTTCAACCTCACTGACGCCAAGGTTCCTGACCCTGACAACCCGATTCTACAGCGTTCTCTGGGCAATCTTTATGGCTTCGACATTCAGCTTGCTTGGAACTCGACTATCCTGAGGTACGTGAGCCACACGGTCACGGTGCCCCTTGAAAGCTTTCCGAATCCCATTCCGCCAAGCCCCTACCCAGGAATCTTACATAATCCAATCTTCGAGCTCGTGAACCAGATCGACGAGACTGCGAGCATACCCGGCTCTGAGCCTGGAACCATGGCGTGGGTAGCCTATGCTGCGTTTCCTCCTGCAGCGGTCTCCAACGGAAACGGCACGTTCTTAACGATGACTTTCGAAGTGATGCAAAACGGCTCTTCTCCAGTAAGGTTTACGGGAGTTGCCCTCTCGGACAAAGACGGAAACCCGTTGCTGTTCCACAGGTTTGACGGCGAATTCCGCACGACGGGCGCCCCGGTTGCGGACTTTACTTTTTGGCCAGACGTGGGAGTGGTCAACAAGCTGATAATCTTCAACGCTTCAAGCAGCTACGACCCAGATGGTTCAATCGCAAGTTACATCTGGAACTTCGGCGACGGCAACACGACTATTGTGAACACCCCGATCATTCAGCACAACTACACTACCGTGAAGGATTATACGGTGTCAGTTACGGTGAAAGATTCAGAGGGCGTGTTCAGCAGTCCAAAGACGGAAACGGTGAGAGTTGCGGCGTCTAGAAACGTCAGGATAATTTCGGTCACGTTGACTCCAAGTGATTTTGTAAAATTGAACAAGACGGTTGATGTCGCAGCAGCAGTTGAGAACAACGGGTTTGCTGACGAGAACTTCACTCTGACCGCTTACTATAATGCTTCTGTAATCGACTTTGGCGACATTGCAGCTGCTACTTGGGTTAAGGTGGGCGAAAAAGACGTTTCTCTTCCATACTCAGGCGTGGGCAGAATAAAGACTGAGCATCTGACTTGGAACACAACGGGAGTCTCACAGCCAGAAGCATACTACCACGTCTTAGTCAATGCCACCATGGTGCCATACGAAGACAACGTTAACGATAGCAGTAGGGTTTCCAGCGATGCAGTTTTTATCACTACATTCGCAGTGCACGACGTAAGTGTTGAAACGCTTCAGTTTGGGTGGAACGCGCCGTTGACTACGGTTTACAAGACTCCGGTGCTCGACGGTGAGACAACGTCGTTTAGGGTGGTTGTCAAGAACAAAGGAACAGAACCTGAGACATCGATCGACGTAAGACTCTACCGTAACAGTACCTTGCTGCGAAGTTGGACTAGCCCGTTAACACCTGGGTCTACCGCTGAGTTGAAGTGGCAGGAACTACTAGACGTGGGCGTTTACAACATAACCGCTCAGGCTATGGTCACTGATGAGTCTAACGTTAGCGATAACGATATGGAGCAGACGTTGCAGGTGATCGGTGTTCCCCAACTGAACTTTACTCTGAACCCTAGCAGACCTGTCGTGAATCAGACGGTTGTTATCGATGCTTCGTCTACTACTCACGGACAGCCGGGTGCGAATATAACAGAGTATCGATGGGAAATCTGGGTTGTCGGAGAGACGACTTGGAGGAACGTTACTGAAGGACCCGACATAACTAGCCTATCCTACAAGTTCACCGAAGACGGCGAATGGCGAATAATTCTCTTGGTCAAGGACAGTTACGGCATCGAGTACGACCGGTTCAGAACGGCGACTTCTGCGTACAGACTCCAAGGACAATTCGATGTGTCGCTTCCAGGCGGATTTCCAATCGAATACATAATCGCTGCGATTCTCATAGTCGTGGTAGCCTTAGCTGCTGTTTTCGTCCTATTACGTCGCAGACGCAAGAAAGTCTAAAAACTCAATTTCCTTTTTTCTTTTGTCCTTTCAAAAGAGAGTATAGAAAATAAAAAAGGGGGAGTTGATGTTGCGTTACTTTTTCTTAGGCCATCTTTTCGTTATCATAAGAGCAGTCGTCGCTGACATGAGGAGTAGCACGGCGAAGATGCTATTGTATTCTGGTATTGCTTCGAACTGGCTGTTTTCAACTGCGTTCGGCAAGGGCACGGCGTAGTCTCTTCCGTACCATGGTGACATGGTGCGTTCTGGGTGTGGGAATCCTGCGATGTCCACTATGATTGGGTCAGTGTAGAATGGGTCGCCTGGAACTAAGTCTTGGACGCAGGGCATTCGAGTGACTTTAATGTCAGTGGCTATCCCGTTTACGACGTAATCTCTTATCGTGCCTGACAAGTTCATCGTAAGGGTGTCGCCCACTGTTATGTCGCCGCTGGTGTCAGCGTCGACCCATGCTGCCACGTTCCACGAGTTGCTGTACCTCGGATGTACTTCGTGCCACACAGTGTTGAGAGGATCGCCTAGGGCTAGGAAGTCAGCGTAGGCGCCTGGAAACTCCATGTAGTACGGTCTGAGGTCGGGTTCAGCGTTGTAGTCTACGACTATCCACGCTGGGGCAGTGTAGTTCGCGTAGATGTCTGTTCCGTCAGGCCATGTCCAAGGACCTGGAACGTAGCCGGTTGCCCACCAACTTTCCAACTCGTATGGGAAGTCAGGGTCGAACCACCATTCTCCGCCCGCAGGCATCGGGTCTACTGATGGGTCCAGATCGCTGTGATACCCAGAGTTGCTGGCGTATCTTTCTGTGCCGTTGTCCATGTATATGTATGCACTTGATATGCCGCTGGCAATGTAGCCGAGTGCTGGCCATCCGAGGTCGACGTCTGGCATCGTGCCGAGGAATTCGTTGACTACATCCTCGTCGAGGGGTGTGAGCAGTTCGATAGTGTTGGTGCCTGGGTAGACTATGTAGTCTACTCCCTCCGTCAAGTTGTAGGGTGCGCCGATTTGGGGTTGGACTTCGATGAAGTTGACAGATGATACAGGAAAGTCTACTGTGAAGTTGCCGGTCCAGTATGGGAGACCGTAGCCGTTGTAGTAACCTCCAGTGTCGGCTGTCTTCTTCCAAGGCGAGTACTTTTGAGTTGGCAAGTCTGCTGCGTATGCTTCGTAGATGGCGCTGAATGGTTGCTGTATCATTTGTAGGGTTCCCGTTACGTAGTTGAGGTAGTAGTCGTGCCATTTGCCGGTGCTCTTGTTGTATATGATGAGTTGATCGCCGGTGCTGAGTCCGCCGTCGCCGTCTTCGTCTAACCAGTCTGAGATGTTGAAGCCGAGTCCGAAGTTGACGGGTGGGTAGATTGTGGTCCAGTCGGTGCCCAGTGGGTTGGCGATGTTGATGATGCCTCCGTCTGCGTCAAAGATGAACCAAGGCGTCGGCCACAGTGGGTTTTCCAAGTCTATCGGGGTTACTGGGTGGAGGTCAGATTCGTAGGTGACGTTGAAGGTGACCGTGGCGATGCGAATCGTGCCGCTGGGTGGTGTGTGTGCCATGGCTAGTCCCACGAAGCCCAAGTGCACATAGTCTGGTCCGACTTCGTTTACTAGCTCGAAGACTGAGCCGTTCCAGAAGAATGCGAAGCTGCCCTCTGGGTCGATCGTGGCGCCTAAGGCTTGTAGCATCGTTGAGTTGTAGTTGAGGTAGAAGTCGCATCCTGCGACGTCCCAGAACGGGTCCAAGTTTCCGCCGTCTGCGCCCATCAGCCAAACATCCATGCTGAAGGTTTCGCCGATGTGGTAGCCAGTCACGTAGTCAGGGGTCACTTTTATCATGGGTACTGCTGGGTACGTGAATTGGCGAGGCCACAGTTTTATGATGAGGTCTTGGGCGGTGTGCGGGATTGGAAAGGCGCGGGAGTCTGCAAGGGCAGTTGCCGTGAAGTGTATAGTAACGTCTACGCCGCTAGGCGCCTCAACGTCGAAGGGTTGGTCAATGAGTACAAAATCGAAGACGAGCAACGTTCCGCTTCCATTCATACCCGTTGAGGGAGCTTTGTTACTGTATCCTATCCATGCTAGGGTTCCGGGTTCCGAGAACGGGATAGAGTCGTTCTCATCTACTACATTCATCAGTTGCTGTATCTGCGGACCCAGGGTCCCGGGGTAGGGGCTTGGCGGAATGGGATTCGGATAAGCGCTTCTGGGCAGAGTGATGGTGTAGCTCGTGTAGTGTATCCATTGAGTTGGCCAACTGAATTGAACGTCAAAACCGTACAGGTCTATGAATTCCTCGACGACAATTGCAACCTTAAAAGTTGTGTTTCTAACGTCGGGCATTGTTACGGGGTTGCCTAGTTCGTTGCCGCTGACGTCCGATATTGGCCTGATGACCGTTGCTGCAAACACTTTGGGTATAATGATTGTGGCTGTTACTCCGAGAATCATTGCGGTTATAAGACAACAGATTGCTATTCTCGATTTGGTGTTCATATTTTCAACTCTTTTTTCTAGTATCTTTTTCTAGTCGTTTTTTCTATTCCCTCGTTTCGTATTTGAATCTTACTATTTTGGAATACATTTTAGAGGGTATAAGGTTGTGCGACTGTGTTTTAACAGTCACTTCCAGAAAATAAGCCGAGAAAAAGACAATGGAACTGTGAATATTCTAAAAAAAAGAAGGGAGGAGTGCTGTCTAAGGACAGTGCCAGCCATACTTAGAGCACAGCGTTACAGCGTCGTACAGGTTTATCCAACCCCACGGTGGCGCGATGTCTGCTTCTGGGTTGTATTCGGGGTCTTCCTCGTGGGTTCCGTAAGCTGTCAACAGTAGAACAGCGTCGAAGATGTCGATGACACCATCTCCGTTGATGTCGCCGGGCATTTTAATCTTAACCCAACCATCGTAGAAGACGTTGTTGTCCAAGTCGGTTTCGAATGGAACCTCGCTCGCTCTCGCCCAAATCGTGAAGTTGTTGCACGGCGTCAAGCCCGTAGTGTTCCAGTAGAAAATCATCTTCGCAAAAGTCCAGGGGTTAACCGTTATGGTTCGCGTTTCTATGGGGTTATCGTCGTAGTAGACAGTCACGTCGAAGGTTTCAACCGTCATGTTGCCGCGGTTCATCGCCCAAACCTCTATAGTCACGATTCTTCCCGGGTAAACTTTGTTTGCAGACGTCACGTTAACGTGCGTGATGGCTACGTCTCTGAGCAGCGAAGCAAAGAAGCCGTCTCCCACTTCGTGGGGCTTGTTG
>CAZPDY010000056.1:0-7097 GCA_964585455.1 uncultured Candidatus Bathyarchaeia archaeon
ATCGACGTCAAAGTCTCCATCCACGTCGCCTGGAATAGTGACAATGACATTACCGTCAATAAGGGTGTTGTCTTCAGTGTCTGTTTCGCCTGGAACCGAGTATGCCACGGCGCTTATGGTGTAATTGCCCAAAGCAAAGCCAGCGGTATTCCACGTGAAAGTTGTGGTTGAGGAATTTCCGCTTGCCAGAGTGAGGGCTTTCGTCCCGATCATGGTTGTGTTGGCGTATGCCGTGATATTGAATAGCTCGTTGTAGGACCCGTTGTTCATGACGGTTATGTTGATGAGAAGGCTATAGCCCTGTCCCACAAAGGTTTTTGGGAAGGAGATTCCTAGGACGCCGACGTCGTAAGTTGAAGCTGACGGCCCGATTTTCACCAGCCAAAAGTCTTCGCCTCCAGCGCCAAAAGACCATGTGGTGCCTGCTAGGGCGTATCCCCCGTCGCTTGTCTGAACCAAAGAATACGCAAAGTCCTCACCGCTTCCTCCGTATGTTTTGTTCCACTGCATGTTTCCGTTAGCGTTGGTCTTGATTAGCCAGTAATCGTAGCCTCCAGCCCCAGAAGAGTTAGTGGAACCTGCTATCACGTATCCTCCGTCACTGGTCTGGACCAGAGAATCCACAATCTCACTAGTATTGGCTGCTCCGTAGGCTTTGTTCCACTGCATGTTCCCTGAAGAGTCTGTCTTGACCAACCAAGAATCATAGGGACCCGCTCCGTAGGTAGAAGAAGTTATCTCGCCAGCTAGCATGTATCCGCCATCGGAGGTTTCCACAAGAGAGTATGCTTTTTCATATGTGTTTCCATAGTTGTATGTTTTGTTCCACTGCATGTTTCCAGAAGAGTCAGTCTTAACCAACCAAAAATCACCGATCGATTGGGCGAAAGAAATCGTGAAGCCGGCGATTGCGTATCCGCCATCGGAAGTTTCAAAGAGAGAATAGGCTATTTCACAATGGGCTCCTCCATACGTTTTGTTCCATTGCTGAATTCCTGAAGAGTCAGTCTTGACCAACAAAAAATCACGGATACTTCCAGAGTCACCTGTACAACCAGCCATGGCGTATCCACCATCGCCCGTATGCACGACAGAATACGCAATATCAAGCGCACCTACGTTGTCGTATGTTCTGTTCCACTGCATGTTCCCAGAAGAATCGGTCTTAACCAGCCAAATGCAAATACCCGCCGCCCAGTAACCAGCCAAAACGTATCCTCCATCTTCGGTCTGAACTAACGAATACGCAACTTCATGATTCCAAGTATCTCCGTATGTTTTGTTCCATTGCTGATTTCCCGAATAGTCAGTTTTTACCAACAAAAAATCTTTATATCCAGATGATGGCGAGGTAGTGTAGCCAGCTAGGGCGTACCCCCCGTCACTCGTCTGAACCACAGAATAAGCCCACTCGTCACTTGATCCCCCGTATGTTCTGTTCCACTCCATGGCTCCATGCTCAGAGGACGACAAAGAGGAATAAACATGCGTTACCTCCCCAGCTTTGATTGGCTGAAAATCAAATAGTGGCAAGAGAATGCTGATTAGCAACAGAGCAAGTATTATCTCTGGGACGACTCCCTTAAACAATTACCTTTCCCCCATGCTTACAGCACGATTCACAGAAATAACGCTTACGGATGAATCTTCTATACAAGAAACTCGACTCTGAAGTATATTAATAGCCGTTGCAGAGTCTGGTCTGAGCCTGTTCCTAGGTTAACTTGGCTTCCATCAGGTCGAACAATGACAAAGCCCAAGTCGAATCCAAGTCCATTCAAAGCAACTCTAAGACTGTGTGACCCTCTAAGCCAGTATAACTTATAGCCAAACCAATAATCGTCCTCTTCTTCTGTTCTCTTTCAGTGTTTTGAAATACGCTTCTTCAAGCTGTGCCACTCCGAATAGCTTCCCAGTCATGCGCCATAAAACTGCTCAACGCCCAGTTTCTGCCTACCTTGTCAGCAACATGCTCGCCGACTTCACGCTCCAAAGTGTGGTTCATGCGCTTTATTCTGCGGCTAACGTGATGATATTTCAAGCCTGTGCTGCGACGTACATTCTCCCAAATCTCCCTAGGCGCCCTCCCACACGGACCTGCAGCCCGCAGCTCCTCAAGAATAGCCACGTCCCTGCTATCCTTCGCAACCATCTCAACGAGCAGCCCACCCTCAAACTTCATGAAATCCTTAAGCCCAAGAGACAACATGCGCAGCCCTCTGAATAGCCTCGGGCGTCGTGAATCCATGCTTCTCGAATTGTTTGTAGGTTTTTGCGGCAATCTTCGATGAGATTCGGGCTCCGAAAAGAAGCGACGCCAATAACCACCTGAAAACCTCCCTTTCATTACGAGAAGCCAAAGCCTATGCCTAGCTCCTCGGAGAAAGTGTTGGGGAAACGTGTCAAGAGTTTCGTTATGATTTGTCTTTTCTGAGGCAAAGCCTTTCGACCTAGTTCGACATTATACCCCTTTGATTCCTAGTGAAAGTGTTTCTGGATGGCAATCAAGATTCTTTCGGCGCATTCTTCTGCTGAAAGCCTCGACGTGTCAACTTTCACCTCTGGGTCCTCGGGCTCTTCGTAGGGGACGCCGATGCCGGGAACCGTTGGGGCTTCGCCTTCTTCGGCTTTCTTGTATATGCCAGTCGGTGCCAGATGAGTGTCTTTGCGTTTTTCTTCCCGATGCATGCAGACTTCGAGCGAGCAGTCCAAGTAAGCCTCTATAAAACGTGGGATGGCTTGTCTTGCTTGGTCTCGGAAGTGGCGGCGGTTTCCCGTGGCGTCGATGATGACGTTGACGCCATTTTCGGTCAGCATCTTGGCGGTGAAAACCAAGGCGCCGTAGGCTGTTGCTCGTTCTTCTTCAGAGTAGGTGGGTTGTGGGGTGGCGTATTGGCGTATCACGTCTATGGAGACTATTTGGGTGTGAACGTTCTGGGCTCGCAGTTTTTCCAGCAATAAGTTGGCTACTGTGGATTTGCCGCTTCCTGGTAGCCCTGTGACCCAGACGCACCACCCTTTCCGCTTAGCCAGCGTGTTATAGATCCTCCTATCGCCTTTCAAAATACGAGTTAACATTCTTTAGATCTAGTTCCTCAGTCCCGAGCACGTTTCGAATGAAGTTAAAAAGCTTAGCCCTCACCTGCTGTGGCAGGTTGGGATACCACACTGGCGACGCAACTACCAGACCCCGCCAAGCAA
The DNA here is from genome assembly GCA_964585455.1 of uncultured Candidatus Bathyarchaeia archaeon. Classification (GTDB taxonomy): domain Archaea; phylum Thermoproteota; class Bathyarchaeia; order Bathyarchaeales; family SOJC01; genus CAYGVX01. The sequence continues at coordinate 3,202 of CAZPDY010000056.1, forward strand.
AGAAAGGCTGAATAACTGTTAGAATCTCTTCGTCGCCCGTCTTGTCCAAGTAGTCCTTCCAGAACAGGTTAAAAAGAGTCTCAAAGGATTTTTCCAGTCGCCCGTACGTTTGGAGGCTGTAGAACAGGTAGTTTATCGTCATGGCGCTAACGTCGTCTGCGGGCTCACCCCACTCTCCTCGACTGCGGTCGAGAACCGTGAACTCAGCGCCCTTGTGGAAGAGCACGTTCCAAGGATGGTAGTCTCCGTGCACCTGCGCCAGCCTGTGGGTGAAATGTTTCAGCTTCCATCTCCATTCCACGCAGCTTTTTTCAATTTCCATCAAATCCCGCTCACCGATGTAGTCTAAGCCCTCTGGGTAGCTGTCGATCAACCCCATTATGCATTCGCCATGACCCACGAGGTCGCGAATCCGCCGAACGTAAAACGCAGCTTCATCACTCTTAACTTTGTGAATCTCAGCGAGATAGTCTGATAGGGCTCTGCAGCGTTCCAAATCCAGAGGCTCGAGCTGCTTGAACATCTTAAGCCTGTCCAAGTCTTCATGATAAAGCGCGCCTTCCACGAACTCGGTTACGATGAAGAATTCGCCGCAGTCGCCAAGAGACTTTAAGCTGCGTTTTTTCGTGAAAGCGCCAACGTCAACTGATTGCACATGCTTTGGCAGCTTGTTGAAGGTGGAATGCTGCCAGAGAAGAATCCCGGCGCGGTCGCTGAAATAGTCGTGCCCGAAGCCGCCGCTCGTGCGCATCGTTTCTAAGACTACTTTTTTCATTTGTCCACCGACGTTGAGAACTATGATATAGGGGGTTCCGTAGCCGAAGCCCTTCAAGTCGCCTTCCCTGCTTTCTTCTAATCGTTTCCACTTCTTTTTCTTGCCCAGCTCGTCCACATAAACTACGTCGACGTCCTCACCGAACACTGACGAGAGGTATGCTTCCAAGCTTTCCCGCAGCACCACGACTCTTTCTTTTTCATCGCTCTCCAATTTCACCAATTCCGAACAGTTCTTTCAACTCGTCCCACGCAAAGGTCAGTATAGCTACAAACACACTTAAGTAGATAAGCCACCGCAGCACACCGAGCGATTCGAGTCTACCCAACCCTATCAGAAAGTTAGCGACAATAACACCTGTCAAAATAGCTTCGATAAGGCAGATTGAGGCTACCAGCAGAAGCAGGAGCAGTTCATCATACAGCATGCGTGTGCTGACTTCTCGTTTGATGAAGAGAAACACAGCCGCCATCCCAGACAAGATGACCAGATAAGCGAAGACGTAGAAGTAAAGAAGCCCCCTTTGGGCGAAGTATGATGCAAACACCCCGCTCTCGTAGAGTTGGATTGGATACCCCTGCCACGCAGCGAAGAAAGTGGACAACACGTCTAAAACGCCTAAGGCTGGTAGGACAAGAATCACCCGGTCTAACCTGCTTAACTTCATTCACATCAAAGTTTTTCTAAAGATTAACCAACTTTAATAACGTTTAACCTCCAAAAAAGAGAAGCACTGGAAAGCAGGAGAACGAACGCCTATGAATCTCATCGTGGAAGGGGCAACCATAATAACCGTAAGCCACAAGGGCACTATAAGAAATGGCGCTGTAGTCATCGAGGACGACAGAATAGTTAACGTTGGAAAGGCAGGCGACTTGAAGCCGAAGTACAGGCGCTACGAAAAAATCGACGCAAAAAACAAAGTTGTCATTCCAGGCTTAATCAACACGCACCACCACGCCGCCATGAATCTCTTTAGGGGCTACGCCGACGACTTGGACCTCAAAACATGGCTGGAAGAACGGATTTGGCCCGTCGAGAAGCACATGACAAGCAAAGACATCTACGTGGGCGCCTTGCTCACGGCTGTAGAATCCATAATGGGAGGCACGACGACCGTCAACACCATGTACCACTATTCTGACGAGTACAATGAGGCAAGGGCTTTCGCAGAAACAGGCTTGCGCGGTGTGGTTGGTCATGTCTGTTTTTCCTGGCGAAAAGAACAAGACAAAAAAGCTTTGGAGTCGCTCGCCGAAGCGTGGCACGACAAGAATGACGGTCTTATTCGAGTGAGCGTGGACCCCCACGCGCCCTACACGGTGGACCCAGCATACATGAAGGAACTAAGAGTGTTCACGCAAGAGCTGAACGAAAAACATGCCTCGTCTGACTCGCCCATAATGTGGCACACGCACGTCGCTGAGACGTCAGACGAGTCCGAGAAAATTAGGCAGGCTTTCAACGTTTCAGTCAAGGGCGGAGTGGTGGAATACTTGGACTCCTTAGGCATTCTTTCAGAGGATGTAGTGGCGGCTCACTGTGTTCACCTCACCGAAAAGGACATAGATATTCTGAAGAAACGAAGTGTGAAAGTCGCCCACAACCCTGTTTCGAACTTGAAGCTTGCTTCGGGAATTAGACCAGTTCCCCAGCTTCTAAAGGACGATGTGACCGTTAGCCTCGGCACAGACAGCTCCTGCTCCAACAACAGCTCGGACATGTTTGAAGTCATGAAAGTTGCTGCCCTACTCCACAAGGGAATGAGCAGAGACCCCACAGCGCTATCTGCCGAGCAAGTCTTGCACATGGCAACGATAGGCGGCGCTAAAGCGTTACAGTGGGACAGAGAGATTGGCTCGATAGAAACTGGGAAAAAGGCAGACTTAGCGGTAGTTGACTTTAAAAAACCCCACCTAACGCCCATGTACAACGAAACCAGCCACCTCGTATACTCAGCTAAGAGTTCAGACGTAGACACGGTCATCATAAACGGCAAGATTGTGATGGAGAACAGAGAAGTCAAAACCGTGAACGTGGACAGAATCATGGCGTTCGTCGAAAAAACTAAGCAGAGCCTCATGGAGCGCGTGAAAAAAAGCCTTTAAGCCGTCCATCATAAATAGTGGACGTCAACGAATCATGAACAAGGAGAAACAAAAATGCCCAAGTTCAAAGTTAAAGACCCGAGCCTTTCGTCTAAGGGTGTTCTTCTAGCAGAATGGGCTTCGACGCACATGCCCGTGTTGAACCAGATTAAGCAACGATTTGAAAAAGAGAAACCTCTCAAAGGCGTACGGTTGGGTGCATCTCTCCATGTGACGAAAGAAACCGCTGTGCTCATGGACACCCTCATAGCAGGCGGCGCGGACATAGCTCTCTGCGGCTCAAACCCCCTCTCCACACAAGACGAAGTCGCAGCAGCCATAGCAGAGAAGGGCGTAAACGTATATGCGTGGAGGGGTCAAACTACTGAAGAGTACTATTGGTGCGTCGAGAAAGTCATCGACCACGAGCCCTTCATAACCGTCGACGACGGCGCCGATTTGGTGGGCACGATTCACTCCAAGAGAACCGAGGTTCTAAGAAACATTAAAGGCGGAACCGAAGAAACCACCACAGGCGTTGTGCGGCTGAGGGCGATGGCGCAGGCTGGGGCGTTAAAGTATCCGATAATAGCCGTGAACGACGCTTACACGAAGTATCTCTTCGACAACCGCTACGGCACTGGTCAGAGCACGGTTGACGGCATACTGAGAGCCACGAGCATACTACTCGCTGGCAAGAACTTTGTAGTGGCGGGCTATGGATGGTGCGGACGTGGGTTGGCATTGAGAGCGCGAGGCATGGGCGCCAACGTAATCATAACAGAAACCAACCCGACTAGGGCTTTGGAGGCTGTGATGGACGGCTTCCGCGTGATGCCCATGGAAAAAGCCTCAGAGATAGGCGACATATTCGTAACAGTCACAGGAAACACTGGGGTAATACGAAAAGAACACATGAAACGGATGAAAGACGGCGCGATACTGGCTAACAGCGGGCACTTCAACGTGGAGATCAACATCCCAGAACTAGAAAGCATGACAGCATCAAAACGAGTGATTCGACTGAACTTGGA
>CAZPDY010000057.1:0-7035 GCA_964585455.1 uncultured Candidatus Bathyarchaeia archaeon
GATGAAACATGTGACAAGGGGGAGAGGGAGAGAAAAGTGAAAGTAAACCTCTCGATTTCTCTCAGTCGCATTTCTCCTAGGGATACTTCTGTCCGTAGTGAGTGAGAAGTATCACCGCATCGTAGAGGAAGATTTCGCCGTCGTTGTCTATATCGCAGTTGGGGTCGTAGAAGGAGTCGGGTTCTTCGGTGCCGTAGCGGATGAGGAGTTTCACTGCGTCGTAGAGGTCTACGTCGAAGTCGCCGTCCACGTCGCCAGGGATGGTGATGATTATGGTTGTTGTGCAGTTGTTGTCGGCGGTGTAGGTTTCGCCCTGGACTGGCTCTGCGTAAGCACCTAGGGGATAGATGCCGATTTCAAGGTCGGTAGTGTCGAAGGTGAGGGTGAGGCCTGTGGAGTTTCGGCTGGCTAACGTTAGCGTTTGGTTCTGGATGACGGTGCCTGTGTGGGTCGTTAAGTTGAAGGTTTCCGCTTGTACGCCGTAGTTTATCATCGTCAAGTTCATCGACACGGTCGAGTAGTAGCCCTCCCCGATGATAGTCTTCCTAGGAACCGATCCTAATATGCCCAAGTCGTGGGGACCTCCGTAGGGCTTCATGAGTGGATAGTGGTCTCGGCCTCCTTCCCCGGACACGAAGAACGGTATGTATTCTGTGTCGCCGACGCCGTCGCAGCCCGTTTCATTCTGGTAAACCCCACGATAGAGGTCGGTGCCATTATAATCGCTCCAGTAGTTGCCGCCCGACTGGTAGCCATCATCCCACGTGCTCTCGGAATCGCTGGTGAGGGCCTCTCCTGTGTTGGAGATGAAGTTGTTGTGGTAGATGACGCCTCCGAAGGACCAGACGAGGAACAATCCTCCCCAATAGTTGTTCACCATAGTGTTCTCGGTTACGGTGGTGTTGTCCGAACTGATTATGGTGACGCCTCCGCCAAAGTCAGCGGTGTTGTTCGCGACCAAGTTTCGATGGAGGGTGTTGTTGTCCGAGGTGGAGAGGTAGATGCCGTTGTCGCAGTCTGTCGCAACGTTGTCCGAGATGAGGTTGTAGGCAGCCGTGTCCAGCCTGACCCCCATGTAGTTATGCGTAGCAGTGTTCTGGGTGACGTTGTTGTACGTGCTGCCGCTGCCCAACCAGATGCCCCAATCCGTGTTCAACGAAACCTCGTTCACCTTCACCTCGTTGCGATGGGAACCGAGTATACGTATGCCAAACCTGTTGCGAGTGACATTCACGCTTTCTATGGTGGAGTCTGTGACGTAAGCAAATAGCACACCCTCCGAGTTTCCGATGGTAGATATGTTCCTCACGGTTACTCTTGTGGAGTTAATCACGGCGAGGTAGCCCAAGTCTGGAAACGTGAAAGGGTCTATCGTGAGGTCGTGCTGGTTCTTAAGGTAGTAGACCCGCTTCCCGTCGACAAGGTTTGAGGTATCCACAACGTTCCTCTGTAAGTCGCCGCCCGCATAGAAGTTGTACCTGTTCCCCGTCATGTTGTTGCCTGACAGGGTGCTGGCCCCGTTACCCCCTAATGATATGCCTACACCAGTGTTGTTGATGGCAACGTTTCCGACCAACACAGTATAATAGGAGTCAAGCACTCCAATGCCCTGACGGTCGTTGCGCACTGCCGTATTTCTAACCAGAGTGTTGTTGTCAGAAGCCCCAACGTATATGCCATCGTAGCTGTTGTCCATCGCTGTGTTTCCAGTCAACCTGTTGCTATGGGAATAACGAAGGATTATACCATCCGCATCGCTTGAACTCACGGTGTTATTGGCTATCGTGTTGTTCGCCGAGGCGAACAGGAAGATGCCCTCTTCATTGCTCGATGCGGTGTTTGACTCGATCGTGCAGTTATGCGCATGATCAAGGCAGATGCCCGCATTTTGGTATCCGGGCTGACAATTTCTGACAGTAAAACCCTTAATGGTAACATTATCTGCCGCGACAACATAGAACACCCAACGCGCAATTCCTTGACCATCAACCACCACAGTGCCCTCAGCCATCAACGTCAGGTCGGACTTGGTTACCCAGATTTCGCCCTCGGCATACGTCCCCTCAGAAACAATGATCGTGTCACCAGACGTAGCCGCGTCCAAGGCTTGCTTAATCGTAGGGTAATCGGCTGGAACCCTGATTATCCCAGGCTCCGCCACGACCACCCGAACGTCGGAGAGAGCCATCGTCAGCACGAAATAGAGACAAAAAGCAGTAATGAGTCTAAGCACTCTATTCAACTGCTCTACTCCTTTCAATAATCTATATAGAACTCAAGGATTAAAATGTTTAGGGGGTTGAGTTTTCTGATTTATTACATAAAGTGATCAGAGCAACTCAGCGTTTGGGAATTTGTACCTCTTTTTGAAATCAATGATGTTCCATTCTCCCACATCGCGCTTGGAAAGTCTCCTATCAGAAGGCAACCCGTTATGTGATACCACATCCAACAAAGCGTAATTATGTATCTAACATCTTCGGGAGCCAATGCAGCAGCGTCGGTGAAGATTGTTAGGTTGGTCCATCCCTCGCTTTGAATGTCAGCAGCATATGTGTCTATGGCCTGCTTGACATCAACGTCTCCATAAATTGCCTCATCAACGTAGATTAGCATGTCAATGTTAGAGTCTCCCTTTACGGGCCAGAAGTTGATCCATGATAAGCACATAACAACAGAAAGCAGCAGAACCAAAACGCTTCGCAATATCCTTTTCATGTCCTTTCACCTCCTCTGCACTAGACGCTCTGCTATTGAAGCCAGAAACATAAAACGAACGTGAAATGTTTCCCAAACACAGAGATAAGTGAAAGTGAAAATATCCGCTCACTTCGTGTGCGCGCGAGACGGTATATAGGTAGGTATATAGGAAGGGGTTTGAGTTGGGGTTTGGGTTTGGAGAAGGAGGGAATCACGTGAGTGATTTGGCGGTGATGTGGTTGGTTGGATTAACCTTTTATGGAATGTGGCGATGATTTCTTCTCGATTCCGATGTTCAGAGAAATTGAGAAAGCCCACGAGCGAATGAAAGGAATAGTCCACGCAACGCCCGTGATGACTTCCTCAACTCTCAACACAGCTACTGACAGCAAGTGCTTCCTGAAGTGTGAGAACTTTCAGAAAACAGGGGCTTTCAAGTTCAGGGGCGCCTTCAACGCATTATCGCAGTTGCCTCGAGAACAAAAGAAGAAAGGAGTTATAACGCATTCCTCGGGAAACCACGCACAAGCCCTCGCGCTAGCAGCAAAACTCCTGCGAATCAAAGCAGTAATCGTCATGCCTGAGAACGCTTCTCGAGCGAAGATGGCAGCAACGAAAGCTTACGGAGCAGAAATAATCATCTGTGGACCTCACCCCACCGACAGGGAAAAAGCCGTAATACCGCTCATCGAAAAACACGGCTACACTCTTGTACATCCCTCAAACGACCTTAACATGATCGCGGGCGCTGGAACCGCCGCCTTTGAGCTAATCAAGTAAGTAGGAAAGCTCGATCACGTCTTCTGTCCAGTTGGAGGCGGCGGGCTGCTGAGTGGAACGGCAATCGCGACTAAGGGCTTGCTCCCCTCAGCAAAGGTCGTCGGAGTCGAGCCCAAGAACGCCGACGATGCCTATCGGTCATTCAAGGCTGGAAAGATAATCCCCGTGGAGAACCCAGACACGATAGCTGATGGTTTGAGGACTTCTCTCGGAAGCAACACCTTCAAAATAATAAGGAAAAAGGTCGACGAAATCTTAACTGTCTCAGAAGAGGAAATCGTGGACGCGATGCAGTTCCTCTGGGAAAGGATGAAGCTGGTAGTTGAGCCTTCGGGCGCGGTCTCGCTGGCAGGAGTACTGTCGAAGCAGGTAAGGCTTGAGTCTAGAAGAGTGGGGATAATCATCAGCGGAGGAAACATCGACCTAACCGACTTCTTCGCGGGAATGAAGCAAAGATTAAAGTCTGCGAAGCCACGTGCTTATGGCACAAGACGGTGAGCCCGCATGGTTGACCCGAGAGTTGAAAAACTCGCGAAGCTCTGTGTCCGCTACAGCGTAAACGTCAAACCCAAAGAACAGATCCTCATTCGGGGAAGCGCGTTAGCCTTCCGTCTGATTAGCGAGATATTCAAGGAATGCTTGCTGAGCGACGCTTACCCCATGATAATGCCGAGCCTCGACGTTGAATACACTTTCTTCAAGTACGCCAAGGAGCATCAGCTGAAGTTTGTTTCACCCTTCGAAAAACTCAGAGTCGAAAACGTCGACGTCCAGATAACCGTTTGGTGTCAACCCAGCCCGAAAGAATTAACGAACATAGACCCGGCGAAGATTAGGATGCACAGGGCTTCTTGGAGAGAACTCGCTGAAACGTTCAACAGGCGTTATGCTGAAGGAAAGCTCAAGTGGACGCTCTTGCCCTACCCGATAAGCGCTCAGGCACAAGAAGCCAACATGTCCCTCGAAGAGTACGAAGACTTCGTCTACAGCAGCTGCTTCGTCGACAAGAGAGACCCCATTGCCGAGTGGAAGAAGATTAGCCAACGGCAGGAGAAGATTTGCAGATTCCTAAACCAAGCGAGCAAAATCCGCATGGTGGGAGAAGACACAGACCTAACCTTCAGCGTGAAGGGAAGGAAGTGGGTTAATTCTGACGGAAAGAGAAACATGCCCAGCGGCGAAGTATTCACGGCTCCGGTCGAGAAATCGGTAAACGGCACGGTAAGGTTCACCTACCCGGGAATCTACTCGGGCAGAGAAGTCGAAGACATAAAGCTCACGTTCAAGAATGGCAAGGTCGTAAAGGCATCGGCAACTAAGGGCGACGGCCTGTTGGGACAGGTCCTGAAGATAGACGGAGCAAGCCGCATAGGAGAAGCCGCCATCGGGACAAACTACGGCATAACAAGATTCACCAAGAACATGCTCTTCGACGAAAAAATAGGCGGAACAATCCACGTCGCCCTCGGGAACTCGTACCCTGAGACGGGAGGCTTGAACAAGTCGGCGATTCACTGGGACCTCTTAAAAGACATGAGGAAGGATGGAGAGATTTACGCTGACGGCGAACTCTTCTTCAAGAACGGAATAATTCTCCTGAAGTAGCTTCCCTCAGCTACCTTTTTTCGCATATCGTCACGTGGCATTTCACACGTTCGTCAGTCTTCAATAGTCGAGGCTTCAGCTCAGCGTCCTCCAGAAGCTTGAGAAAAGACTGCTGGGTAAACTGTTTCTTCAAGCCAGTGACGATTATCGAAGAGTCAGGTTTTGCGACACGTTTCATCTCTTCGAGAGTGTTCCGTGGGTTTGACATGTTCTGCAGCAGAGTTATGGCGAGGACTGCGTCGAAGTAGCCGTGACGTAGGGGAGTCTGGTCTGCGTCCGCCAAGATGAGGTGAACGTTTTCAGAACGTTTCGCGCTGGGCGGGATTTCTTTAAGCATGCCTCCAGATACATCCACTCCGACAATGTCTTTCGCCGTTTTTTGTATTCTTGGAAGAAGAAGCCCCGTTCCGCAGCCCAAGTCCAGAATTGCCCCTTTTCGAGGTTTTAGGTTTTCAAGGGCAACATCGATTTTGAGACTTTGCTCATCAGCATACCGAATATTGTAAACATGGGCAGTACGGGTGTAGTGACGCATGTGTCGACGTTTCTGCTTCCAGCCAGCCATAGGGATATCAGAAGTTTTATGTAAAATCGTTTTACTAAAGGTTTGTCGGCGAACGTCGTGTCCAGTCAAAAGCGTGCAATTATCCAAGAAAACCCAGAAATCAACGAAGAAACGGAAGGATTAATCAAAGAGGCACTCGCTCAACGCAAGACTCTGCTACTCGTCGGGAATTGCTGGGCTAATTACAGGGGACGAGCCAGCAGCACACTCGAACCGGGCGAACGAATTGTAATAATAAAGGAAGACGGCTCAGTCCTAATCCACAGACCAAGCGGCTACGAAGCTGTGAACTGGCAGCCGCCAGGGTGCATCTTTCAATCCAGCATAAAGGATGGTGTCTTGCAGATTAAAGCGGTGCGTCGCAAGCCCGCCGAATCCCTGCATGTGTATTTCAACCACGTCTATCTCCTCTCAGCCATGAAGTTGGAGGACTGGGGCGAGTTTTCTCTCCACGCAAGCGAGGAAGACATGCAGAAAGCCGTCTTGCTCAAACCCACAATCCTTGAGGAAGGCTTCAAGCCCATCAGTTTTGAGAAAAAAGTTGAGCCGGGGTTCGTGGATGTTTATGGCATAGACAGTAGGGGCAGGTTTGTCGTCGTAGAGATTAAGCGGAAGGTCGCGGGGCGCAACGCGGTGCTACAGCTGTCTAAATATGTGAAGGCTGTTCGAGGGATCGTGAACCGGGAGGTGAGGGGCGTTCTCGCAGCCCCCGAAATCGCGAAGGGAACGCAGAAGCTACTAGTCTCGCTGGGGCTGACCTTCAAGCAGTTGGACCCGCGAAAATTCGCCGAAGTCCTCCACGAATCGCAGACGCGCAAGCTCGCCGACTTCTTCGAACCCCACGAATAGTCGTAAAATCTTTATGCGCTTGATTAGACAGTGTCTAGCGGAGAGTCTGATGGTAAGATTAACCATAAGCGAGAGCGAGCACAAGAAGCGAATAGAAGATGTACGAAGAACGCTGGTGAAAAGGAAACTCGATGCACTCTACCTCACGAGTGGTGTCAGCTTCTTCTACTTGACGGGCTATTCCTACATCGCCACCGAACGCCCTGCAGCCCTGATTATCCCCGTGGATGGTGATGTTACTTTCATGGGACCACTGTTAGAAATCGACCATATTCCTCTGAAGACGCGCTTGATAAAAAACATCAGGACCTACTTCGATTATCCAGGAGACAAACAGCCCATGGTTTACTTTGCCAAGTTCTTGAAGGACATGGGCTTAGAGAACAAGCACATAGGCACAGACAACCTAGCAGGCGCAGCGGGAATCTGGGGATACACGGGACCCCCAATCACCGAAAAACTGCCAAAAGCCAAGTTTGTCCTGGCCAACGACATCATCCCAAACATGCGCCTAATCAAATCCAAAGAAGAGATCG
>CAZPDY010000058.1:0-7011 GCA_964585455.1 uncultured Candidatus Bathyarchaeia archaeon
CTCTTATTCCGTTTATTATGGGTTTTTCGGGTCCAACTATGCCGAAGTCAAGCTTGTCTTTTCGTTTCGCGGCGAACCTGCAGATTGCATTTACGTCCAAGTCTGGGACGACGACGTGTTCTGCCGTTTTTTTTACGTTGAAGGGGTTTCTCTGTTTGTCGGCAACGTAGATTTCTGCTCGATAGTTAGTGCTGCGAGTGAAGGCGTCTATCATGGCTGCTTCTCGAGCACCGTAGGAGACTACTAGGATGCCCACTTTTTCCATAGGTTTTTCTCCGATTTATATTCGGTCAGATTAATCGTTATTTTTCAGCAAGGTTCTCTACGTCTATCTCGTAGATTCTGCCCGTCTCTTTGTGTCCGCTCTCGAACCTTCGACGCATCCAGTTCGCCAGCCTCTGCGCGAGAGCAGTCGGATACTTGCCCGTGACGCAGCCGAAGCACAACTCGTCTTCCCGCATGCCCGTGGCTTTTACGAAGCTGTCTATGGATTGGTAGTTGACCGAGTCTGCGCCGATTACCCTCGCTATTTCTTCGGGTTCCCGCGTGGAGCCAATGAGCTCGCCGTAAGTTGCCATGTCTATACCATAGAAGCACGGTCCTATGATGCGGGGAAAAGTGATGAACAGATTAATCTTTTTGGCACCGAGTCTCCGCATCTTTTCCACGATGACTCTAGTCGTGTCGCCCCTCACTATGCTGTCGTCGATGACTATGAGGTTCTTTCCAGCGAGTTTGTGGTCCACGATGTTGATTTTCCGGTTTATTGTTGAATACCGTTCCTGAGACAAGAGGATGAAAGCTCGGTCGGTCACGTAGCGATGCCTCCTCGTGCACCTTTCCCAGCGTAGCCCCGTCTTTTCGTGGAGTCCGAAGGCTGCGTCGTCGCTCGTTTCGGGCAAGGACAGGATTAGGTCTGAATCCTTCACGATGTCTGAGTATTCCTTCCCCAGGTTTCTTCCGAAACCCTCTCGCACTTCATACACGTATTTACCGTTAAGCTTCGAGTCTGGGCGAGCAAAATAAGCAAACTCAAAAGCACACATAGCTTTTCTCGTCGTGGGAACGATTTGCTCCCGTTCAAAGCCTCCTTTCGTAGCGGTGACGAATTCGCCCGGCTTAACTTCGAAGCCATGCTGAATGCCATTGATGTCCAATCCCACCGTTTCAGAGGAGAAAGCGCAGATTTTCTCGTCGGGGTTGCAGCCGCTGCACAGAGGTCGCAGTCCATAGGGGTCTTTGAAAGCAAACAAATCACCTTCCTGGGTTATTCCACTCACCGAGAAGGCGCCTTCAACTTCCTCCATGCACGTTTTGACTGCCGACTGCAGCTCTCTGCCTTGTGAAAGCTCTATGGCGAGTTTTCTGCAGATTAGCTCGGCGTCACACTCGTAGGAAAAATCTGGGAAAGTCTTGCAGAGCTCTTTCTTGAGCTGCACTGTGTTAACGATGTTTCCGTTGAACGAGACAGCCAACTTCACCTTGTCTGTCTCCACCGTGACGGGTTGGGTTCCCCTGATCAACGCTTCCTCGTCCAGCCGTCCAGACGTCGTGTACCGCACGTTCCCGATGCCGATGTGACCCGGTAAGCGGGTTAACCATTCTTGGGTGTCTTTCTTCTTTATTTTTGGGATGAGGTCTAAACTGCGGTGGACGTTGAATTTGCCATCGAAAGTTAAGAACCCGTGAGATTGATGCCCCCTGTGGTTCTGGGCACGCATCCCCCAATAAACATAGGGAAAGATGGGGTTTCGTTCAAAATCGATGGCGCTGAATACGCCGCATTCCATTCCAACCGAGTCATCCATAGTTTCCAATTGCAGAGACAAGTATTTATCAATTTTGCACAAGTTTGAAGATAAGAATTGACAGTAAATTGTAGAAGAAAAACCCTTCAAGCCGTTCTGGAGACCGTCTTTAACAAGTCAGAACGCGTAATTATCCCCACCACCTCACCTTTCCGCATAGCCAAGACTCCCGGATGGTCTTCCAACAACGAACGCACCACGTTCACACTCGCGTCCTCGGGAATAAGGGGCAACGGCGGGTCCATTATCTTCTCCACCGTCTGGTCAGCTATGTCTATGCCCAAATTCCTGATTATGCTCTCCTCAGTCACGGTGCCGACGATTTTGTCGCCTAGTATCACGGGCAGTTGAGAGATGGCTTTCTTCATCATAACCTCGCTCACCTTCAAGACCTTGTCAGGAAGCTTGGCGAAGATCACGTTCGCCGTCATTATGTCCTTGCATTTCCTTCCCGCCCCCTCGGTCAGTACCTGAAGAGTCTTGTTGACGGTGGACAGTCGAGGGTCTACTTTTCCGTTCTCTATCTTCGCGATGTGCGCTTGGGAGACGCCGACTAGCTGAGCTAGCTGCTGTTGGGTGAAACCCGCTTCGGTCCTCAGCTTCTTGAGCTGAGTGCCGGTCAAAATCATGCATTATAACCTTCAGTTATTTTTTACGCGTCTCAGATATCGCAAAATATATATTCACAGGCATTTTATAAGCCTTGCCAAGGTGAGTTTCCGTTGAGGAACATACTAGTCGACCACTCTAAGCACACGCCTGTGGAGCTGCAGAGAGTAGAGATAGTGGAAAGAAAAGGGCTGGGGCATCCAGACTCGATATGCGACGCCATCATGGACAGAGTCTCCGTGAGGCTGAGCAAAGAATACTTGGAAAAAGTCGGCTCCATCCTCCACCACAACGCGGATAAGTCTCTCCTCGTCGCGGGCGACGTCGCGCCCAATTTCGGCGGAGGAAAAGTGAAGGAACCCATGCTCCTCATACTGGGGGACCGCGCCACTAACGAAGCAAACGGTATCACGATACCTGTCGAAGAATTGGCTCTCCAAGCAGCCAAAGAATGGATAAAAGACAACCTACGCTTTGTTGACCCAGAAAAACACGTCCGCTATCAAGTCGAGCTAAAGCCAGGCTCTCCAGAGCTCGTTGACATTTTTAAACGGAAAGGCAGGGTGCTCGGAGCGAACGACACGTCTGCTGCGGTGGGCTATGCACCCATGACCCGGCTCGAAAAAATCGTCTTAAAGACGGAGCAGTACGTTAACTCTGTGGCTTTCAAGAAGAAGTATCCCGAGTCGGGAGAAGACGTGAAAGTCATGGGGCTAAGGAAGAATGGCGACTTAAATCTGACAGTTTCTATGGCTTTTGTCGACCGCTACGTGAAAGACGAGAAGGACTATTTCAGGAAGAAGAGTGAGATTCTCGAGGATGTTCAGATGTTCGTGAAGACAAACGTGACTTTCGACAAGGTTAGCGTCGACTTGAACACGCTTGACGTTGAGGGTCGTGGCGTCGGCGGAGTCTACTTAACAGTGCTCGGCACGAGTGCTGAGAGTGCTGATTCGGGCGAGGTTGGAAGAGGAAATCGAGTGAACGGCGTAATCCCCTTGAACCGCCCAACATGCTCCGAAGCTGCCGCTGGTAAGAACCCCGTCAGCCACGTTGGAAAGATATACAACCTCTTAACTCACCGCATCGCCAACAGCGTGTACGAGCAAGTGCCGGGAATAGAAGAGGTTTACATTTGGCTGCTCAGCCAAATCGGCAAGCCCATCGACCAGCCAGCAATCGCTGCCGCTCAGGTTGTGTTGCAGTCTGGGAACTCTCTGGAAAGCCTTCAGAGGAGCATAGAAAAAGTCGTGGACGCAGAACTAGCTGGCATCGACAAATTCACGATGGACTTGGCTCATGGAAGAATGTCAATATGCTGACATAATGCGGAAAGTTTGCGGCATCCCCCTTCAAATCTGACATCTAACAAGGTTCAACGGTAAAAATGGTTGAGAAAGGAGCTTCTTTAAAAACAAGTCAGAGTGACAAAGAAAAAAGAGAATTCTTAACGTGGTCTCCTACGGGCAGTGGCTTCTAGTTCCTTTGCTCTCGTCTCTATGAATTCTGCGACTCTTTCCTGGCTGTATTCCTTGGCTTCCCGTTGTTTTTTCAACTGCTCTTTTATTGTCTGGAGGAGGTTCCTGACGTTGAAGGGCTTCAGCACATAGGCGTCTGCGCCTTTGTTCACGGCTTCGATGGCGTTTTGCAGAGAAGGATAGCCCGTCACGATTATCTTCACCATTTTAGGCGTTGTATCTTTCATCGCAGTCAACAGTTTTGTTCCTTCAATGTCGGGGAGTCGAATGTCTATCAACGCTAGATTGTAGAATTTGTTGTTCGTTTTTGTGACTGTTTCTTTTCCGTCTTTTGCGGTCTCTACGTAGTATCCTTCATCTTCCAATATTGTCACTAAGACTTTTCTTATGCTCTCTTCGTCGTCAACAACGAGGATTCGGGCACGTTCACCCATATCTTTTCACCTCCTTCAATTTCGAGTTCTATGGGAATTATGACTGTGAAAACGGTTCCAACGCCCAGCTTACTCTTCGCTGAAATACTGCCCTTGTGAGCTTCTACGATGCGTCTGCAGATGGGTAAACCAAAACCCATGCCTCTTGCCTTCGTCGTGAAAAGAGGCGTCCAAAGCTTCCTCAAAACCTCTTTAGACATGCCAGTCCCGCTGTCAGCGAATGCAAACTTCAAGCCGTTGCTTGTTTCCTTGGATGAGATTGTTAGTTTACCACCCTCGGGCATGGCGTCAATGGCATTTTTAATAATGTTGACAAAGACCCTTTTCATCTTCTGTACATCAATTTTCAGTCTCGGTTTTCCCCTCGTTAAGTTGAATACTTTGATGTTTTCGGGAGCTTTGACGAGAGACAAGGCCTCCTTCACGATTTGCGTAGGAGAAGATTCTGTGAGTTCAAGCTGCAGTTCTCCTGAGTATTCGAGAAGGTCGTTCACGATCTTGTTCGAATATTCTATATCCCTTTCAATGAGTTCCATCATCTCTTTCGTCTTCTTATCCATCTTCGAGCTAAGCTTGGACTGCAAGTAGTACGTAGCGCCCGCGATGCCGGTCAACGGGTTACGCAGGTCGTGACCCACCATGCTAGCTAACTCACCTATAGCAGCTAATCGTTGAGTCTTGAGCAGTTTTTCTTGAGACCTCTTCAACGCATATGTCCTTTCCTCAACCTTTAACTCAAGAAGTTCCGCATCCGTTTTCAATCGTTCTCGTGCTGCGTTCAAGCTTTCGATAAGATGAGCGTTTTCGATTGCGACGGCTGCTTGATGGAGGAAAAGCTCCAGCGGTGCCAAAGACTCCCGAGTAGGCTTCTCCCCATCCAACGGGTCATCTATGCTCAACACGCCCACTATGCGTCCGTCAGCCAAACGAAGCGGAGCGAAGAGCAAGTCTTGCGGGTCCCAGTCAACCATTTCTTCTGCCTGAAGCTTGCTCGGGATAGTGGTGTCAGAAAACCTCTTACTAACCCAAGGATCGTTCCACGGAAGATAGTAGAACTCTCCCAGCTTGAAACGTTTGTATACTGGACCAAAGCGTTCTCGCCACACTTGACCAAGTGGTCTGTTGTTCCACAGGAATTCTGCTTCTTCATTTGTCAAACCCGCCGTGACGATGTCCTCTCGGTTTTTTATCTCCATGTTTTCGTCTCTGACGGAGAGAACAGCCCTTCGCCATCCGAGTTTTCTGATTGCTTCGAGGATGGTGTGGAGTCTCTTGTGCAAATCTGTAGAACTTATGATCTTGGTCGAGCTCTTCATTAACAGAGCCAGCTGGTTTGAACGCTTCTCGATTTCTCTTCGTTTCTCTAAGTTGCTGATTGCAGTTGCAGCGTGAGAAGCTAGGATTTGAAGTAACGTCATGTCTCTGTCGTCGAAGGCTTCCAATTCCTTGTCTTCCACGTTTAAGACGCCGAGGATTTTGTCTTCTGTATCAACGGGAACTGCTATCTCTGACCGAACACCATGAATGCCTTCGAGATAGTCTTTGTTTTTCTTAGTGTCTGCGACTAGAATGGGTTTTCGCGTTATTGCGGTTTTGACGGTTATACCTCTGTTTTTCTTGTTTAGAGGTAATTCCAAACGTGAAGGTTTCTGATGCCCACGTTGACATACAACTCGAAGTTTGTTTTTGGCTATCTTCAGAAATGCTGCATGTTCAAAACCTAATGTCTGTTCCATTGCGTCTAGAGTTAATTCATAAACCTCTTGGAGATTGTTCGCAGTATTTAGTTCTCTTCCATAGTAGTTTAATGCGGAAAGCCTCTCTTCAACCATCTTTCTTTCTGTAGTATCTCTGATTATTTCTAAAGCTTCTACATGTCCATCTGGATGTTCGAGAGGTACAGAGATGATTTCGTAATCTCTCCCATCTTTCCCTCTCAGTTCGACTCTGAAAGTTTTCTTATTCTTTATCGCATCTCGCATTGGGCAGCAAGAGCATGGTTTTTTAAGTCCCATGTACTCTGCATAGCATTTTTTCCCAGTTAAATCGCCGAATCTGTCCTTCAAAAATTTGTTCTGATACCGAACTACGTAATTGTAGGTAACTATGTCCACACCGTCTTCCAGAGCTGAGAGTATCAAGTCCAATTTTCTTAGAGATTCACGCAGCTCTTTCTCAGACTCCTTAACCTTTTCGGCTTCTTTCTTTTCAGTGATGTCTCTTGTTATGGCAACAAAACCTACATGTCGTCCCAAGGGGGCTTTGATAACGCTCGCAGAAAGTTCCGCGGGGAATTCACGCCCATCTCTAGTCAGCAGAGCATACTCAACATTTTTTATCGATCCCTGAGTTAGAGTCTTTCTCATGTTTTCCATTGCTTTTTTATGGTCTTTCTTCGCGATCAATGTAAGAGCGCTTTTTCCGATCAATTCCTTTTTTGAAGAATACTCGTGCATCTTTAGCGACGCTTGGTTGCATTCCGTTATTCTGCCCTTTAAGTCGGTGACTGTGATGGCGTTTGGAGACGAGTCGAGTATGGCTCTCAGCTTCTCATCGTCTCTTCTCAAACCCTTTTCGGGTTTTTTCACGTTTCCATGTCTATTTCTTCGCATCTAGCCAACATCTCCGAAAGATTTTTGATTTTTTTCTTCTCCACGAAACCCTGTTTAGCCGCTGTTACGT
>CAZPDY010000059.1:0-6940 GCA_964585455.1 uncultured Candidatus Bathyarchaeia archaeon
CCCTCCCACCTGATGTAAGCAAAACCCGCAGTCACTTCGTACGTCTTAGGCATCCAAGGAACGTCGACCATCGCGAGAGCCACGCCTTTAGCCCTCAGCAACGAATATAGGCGATTATCCAACCAATCTCTACTCCTAACCTCCAGAGCAAACCTGTGCCTCTCGGGTAACTCGGAGAGAAAGTTTCTTAGCACGTCAAATTTGTCTGGCTTGAATCGAGGAGACAGTTGAATCAACAGAGGACCAAGCTTAGACCCGAGAAAAGAGATTCTTCCCATAAAGAACTCAAGCATGTTCCCATACCCTTCTAGCATCTTTTCATGCGTAATAGACCTGTGGAGCTTAGCCGAGAAAATGAAGTCAGTCGGAGTTTCCTCCTTCCACCTCTCAACCGTGCCAGGCGATGGTGTGCGGTAGAAAGTGTTGTTAATCTCAACCGTGCTGAAATGCTTCGAGTATTCGGATAAAAACTCTTCCTGCTTTGTGTCGGGTGGGTAGAAGTTGCCGACCCAAAAATCATAGGTCCAACCCATAGTCCCTACATGAAGACTCGTTGTGTCAACCCTTCATTCTAATGAGAAGCCATTCATTCTGTTTACGTGGCTTCGCAGATGTCCTTTTTGGTTTAACCAGAACATACATACCGTTGAGCTTTTCTCCCTTCAGAAAAAACTCGATTTTGTCTTCCGCCCAAAACTTCAGTTCGTACGACCCTCTATCCCATATCGCTACAGTGCCTGCCCCATACTGCCCCTCGGGGATTGTTCCCTTAAAACTGCCGTATTCCAGTGGGTGGTCTTCAGTCTGCACGGCAAGCCTCCTTACTCCAAGCGTTTCTGGAATGCCTTTGGGAACAGCCCAACTCTTGAGCACTCCCTCTCTGGCTAACCTTAAGTCATAGTGGAGTCTTCTGGCGTGATGCTCTTGAACGACGAAGATGTTTTCTGACTCTTCTACCAATTGTCCTCTGGGTTCTCCTGTTTTCGTGAAATCTCGTCTCTGGACGTACTCTTGAAGAGGGGCAGGTGTCTGTTCCTTCGACTCGGCGTCAGACCTCATTCCTTTTGCCTCAATATTCTCGAAGTCTAATTTTTGCTTGTGCTCAAACAATCCTCTCCAAGGGTCAATTTTTCTTTCCAGAATGTTGAAGATGTTGAAGTCTTCGGGCTTCAGTCCTTCCTTGACCTCTCGCCACTCCAACGGGGTGGAGATCGTTGCATGTTCGTTTGCTCTGAGGCTGTAGGGGCATATCATCGTCTTGAAACGTATGTTCTGCATGTAATCGATGTAAACTGTTCCCGGGATCCTGCCTTGGCGGAACTCAGACACGATTACGTCGGATTCCTTTGCAAGAAATTGTCCCATAGTGTGGACGAAGGCTAAGGTTTGCTTGAACGTGTATTCCTTTTCGATGGGTAAGATCACATGGAGACCTTTTTTGCCCGTTGTCTTAACGTAGGATTCTAATCCCAAGAGGTCTAGTTTTTCTTTCAACAGCAGTGCAACCTGTGCAGCGTGGCTGAAAGTGGCTGGAGGCTCGGGGTCAATGTCAAAGAGGACGATGTCTGGTTTCTCGGGAGAGTCAATTTTATGGAGGGGTATGCTGATTTCCAAGGCTGCCAAGTTGGCTAGCCAAGCCAAAGTTTCAACGTCGTTGCATACCACGTATTCCACATCGCGTCGCGCGGATTCGGAGTACCTTCTGAAAGTTTTTACCCAGTAGGGTTTGCCTTGTGGTGCGTCTTTTTCCCAGAACCCTTCTTTGTCGATTCCGTCGGGAAACCTGTTAAGCGTTATAGCTCGGTCCTGCAGGAAGTACAGCATTCTCGGGGCGATTTTTATGTAATAATCGATTATTCGGTATTTCGTGATGCCCAAGCGGGGGTGTAGGATTTTTTGGAGATTTGTGTATTTGACTTTGCGGAAGCTCTGCACCGAGATTTCTCCTCGTGGGCACTCTCGTTGACATTCTTAATTAGGTTGCTCGTGTGCAATTATATGTTTGGTGTAAACTTCTAGTCAAACCTAAGGCGAAATTAATATATGCACATAACATGCACATAACATGCCTAGGTGGTCTTTGTGAAGCTAGTCACAGTTTTGTTACCCGAAGCTTACTTGGAAGGTTTAGACGAGCTCGTCAGAGCCAACATGTACCCCAGCCGAAGCTCCGCAATCCGTTCAGCAGTTAGGGACCTGTTGAGGAAAGAGCTCTGGGTACGCGAAGAAAGACCCTAACGTGCCATGCGACGCTGCCGCTTTGCTCTTTCGAGGCTCTTCTGAGCTGCAACCTTTAAACTTTCAGCCACTTTTGAAGGGTTTTCGGCAAGCGTAATCTCCCTGCCCACAATCAGATATTTCGCTCCGCTTCTTGCGGCTTCCTCTACTGCCCCGCCTTGGGCGCCTATGCCCGGTGAGTAGATGGGCACTTTGTCTCCGAGGATGGAGTAGACCTCTCTTATCTTCTCGGGGTAGGTGGCGCCGACAACTGCACCATCTGCACCCCATTCGAGTGCTTTCCGTGCGAAGACCTCGTACTGGGGAACTGTCTGGCGGGTTTGTTGGTCAACCACTTTCTGTCCATACCCTTCCCAAGCTCCCTTGTGGCTCATGTAGACAAGCAGAATCACCCCTCGGTTCATCTGCTTCGCCGTTTCGAAGACTGGTTGCATGCCCTCTTCCCAGCCGACGAAAGGGTTCGCGATTACAGCGTCGAAACCTGCCTTGAGGTAATGTTGGGCTATTGTTCGGTTTGTGTTTCCAATGTCGTTGATTTTGCAGTCCATGATCGTAGGCAACCCGCGACTCTTAGCGTGGCTCAGCAGTTCTTGTACATCGCCGAACAGACCTAAGGGTAGAATCAGGTGATGGTTGAATTTGACTGCACAGATGTGGGGGCATACAGCCTCTAAGATTTGTTTCGCTCTGAGGAACAACGTTTTAGGCTTGTCTGGGGGCAGATCTAGAGCCAGAACGATGTTGGAATTCGTTCTTTCTGCGGTTTGCTCCATCTTCTGCTCAAAACTCAAACCGAAGCACCTTACTATCCTCTGACTGTCGTTAAAAATGCTTTTCGGTCAAGCCTAGGCTAATCTTCCTTCGGCGAGAATGGCTTCAAAGCTTTTTCTGCTCCTGTCCTTCTTATAAGCCTTCAAGGCTTTCAGCAAGTTGTCTCTGTCGACGTCGCCGAGGTGTCTCTGGGTTGTTTTGGCGATGGGGCTCCCTATGAAGAGGTATTGAGTGAGAGAGGTAACGTTGGCAACGTGCCTGAAAGTGCTTGCAGTTTCGAAGTCCACGATGATCGGAGTGTTGTTGGGTTTGATGATTATGTGTTTGGGTGCGTGGCTGAGTTCCCCATGGTCCAGTCCTGCTTCGTCCAGTCTCCAAGCTTGTTCCAAGAGCAAACGTAAGACATAGCGAAGTTTCTTTCCTGCCTCTTTGCCTTTCAAAGTCGTTATCCATTCTGGAAGCAAGGCGCCCTCGACGTATTCCATAAGTAAGAAGTCCTTTGAGGCTCCGAGGAAACGTGGTCCGACGTCAACCTTGTTAGCTCTTCTGAGCATCTGAGCCTCATTCTTCATAGCTGCTCTGTCTGCGTCTGTCCTCCGAATCTTCAGGGCGACCTTTTCGCCCTTTCTGTAGGCAGTGGCCACTATGCCCACGCAGCCTTTACCCAGAACAGGCGTGCCGTAAACTTGTTTTTGTCCAGCGAATTCTATAGCTTCGATGCCCAATTCCTTCAGTTGTCTGAGGCGGTGTTTGAAGTCTTCGTCTTCGCACGTGGGATAGCAGATGACGCGTCTGTATTTTTCTTTGTCGAGTGATTCTAGGGCTATTTTCTCGTACAGTAGCAATCGGTGGCTCCTCAGTACTGCTTGTTTGGAGGGGTTGTGAAAAGGTTTCGGTGCGCGTCTTCTCTGAGCCTAGTCTAGACCGTCCTATTAGGAATGAAGGGGCTATCGCGAGAGTTAGCTTTTTTTCTCTATTTCCTGAAGTATTCATGGGCTACCATGGAGAGGGGGATGATGAAGCCGACGAGTAGGGCTGCCAGCCCCGTTTGCCCGGTAGCGAAGAACATCATAATCGCGAGTATCCAGCTGACGACTGTCAGGTACAGGATGATTTTTGCCAGATCGCCTAAGAAGCCCATGGTCTTCTCGACTGTTCTAGTTCTGCATAGCGAAGGTAAGCGTTATGAATCCTGAATCTACACCCTAGGCTCTGGCGATTCTGTCATTGTGGTCAGAGCTTAAATACCACAGTGCAGGGATAATTTTTGGGGAGCCCGTTTTTGCAGTTGTACGTCAAGTCTGAGAAAGTGAATTTGGTGGAGTACACGGTGCCCAACTGGGGACACTGGTGCAGCGCGGGGTACCGCAGCAAGGGAGTTGCGGAGAGCTTGCCTGCAGAGGACAGAGAAGTGGTAGAACGTCTCGAGCAGAAGGGTTTATCCTTCAGCTTGGTTGACCTCTCTCAATGTTCACTCAAGACAAGGTTGGCAGCTAGGATTTCTGGAATAAACAAGACGCCCACCTTGATCTTGGATGACGGTTCTAAGCTGCGGGGCATAGAGCAAATCAGAGAACATTTAAAGAATGGATAATTTGGCAAGCATAGGATGGCTGGAAGACCGAAGGAACAAACCCGCTGTTCTTCTGAGAATTGTCTTAAATTATACAATACAATCTTTATGTATTACGTTATATGAAAGTATTATTTTACTTGATGCTTTAATAATTCCCTGGGAGTCTGGAATAATGGGATAGTCAATCTTGAAGAAGGCAACCATCGTTGTATCGTTAGTGAAAGAATTCAGCGACGTCGCTAATTCTGATATTGAGAGGGAGATAAGAAAAGAGCTTTCCGAAAACATATCACTGATTCCATGGGCAAGAGAAATCAAAAGCGTAACTGTCAAGTAGAGCAAGTCTCATTCGTGTGCCTCAAACCCCAACCGCTACACTACCTTAGTTTACAAGCATACGGTATCTACCTCCATCTCTCTAGATGCCTGTGCTGAACGAGTGAAACTATTCCCTTCTCGCCGTCAACCTCAACTTCATCGCCACTTCTAATCTGGCTGACATCTACCTGGTCTATCATGGGAATCTCCGCGATTATGGCGCCCACCACGACGACTGGGTCAGCTGTCTGATTCACGATTGCCCTAGGCGCCAACTTCTTCTTCGCTAGAGCGTAGAGAACGTAGCTGCCCACGGTTGAGCCATGCCCATGGGGAAAGCATAAGATTGCACCCTTCAGCCGCTTTCCCTCCAAGTCATGGTTCTTTTCCACGATTACCCCAGTGTTTGGGTCTACGCCTCCCAAGAAGCTTATGGGTTTTTTCGCCATTAATGCCCTTCCCTTGCAGTGTCCCGAGACTATGCCTCTTCCCCTAAATACACGCGCTTTCACGTTCTTTTTCCCCGTTAGTAGGATATTCTCGCCGAGTAGGGAAGCTCGCCCAACACTTTCGTCGCCGCCTCGCTAACTTGTGGGCGACATTTCTCTTCGGTGTAGACACGTATGACGTTGATGAACCCCCTCAACGCTTCGAATATTCTCGAGGCTTCGCTGAGGCGTTGAGGAACCTTCTCCCCATCTTTCGTTTTGTGGAATATGGGAATCTCCATGGGCTCCAAGAGGGCTGAATGATGATAGGGCACCGAAGGCAGCGTGGGCACGTCTATGACGATGAACTGCGGGTTCACGCCTGCTTTCTCGGCAATCTTGTCGCGCATCTCGTTGCGGATTTCCTCAGTGCTGAAAAGCTTCGAGATTGTTTGGTCTTTAACGTGAAATGTCTGGTCATAAGCGCATTTGAGCAGCCGCCGTCTCTCGAGGTTCTCCATAATCTTGCGGGATTTTTCGCAGAGCTTCAGCATCGTCCAAACCGTATAATCATTGAAAGCCAAGTATTCTTCGGGCGATTTAAAGCTCACCAGCCCTATGTCGTCTTTCGCTTTCTCCATAGCCATGGCGAGCATTATCTGGGCGGCGCGGCTAACTCGGTGGAAGTAGATGCTCTTGAAAGATTCTATGCGAGCTAGGATGAAAGACTCGAGAGCGGAAAGCGCACCCGAGTCTACTGCTAGGCTGTCATCTAGGACGTCGAGCATGTGGATAAGCCTGAAGACGTCTACGTTGCCGTACTCCGCCCCTGTGTGGTACGTGTCTCGGACGATGAAGTCCAACTTGTCCACGTCGACGGCGCTCTGGATGACTTGGTCCATGAACGTCTTTCCTCGGCGACATAGCGAGCCCGTCGCAAGTTTGGCTACAGCCTCTGCATCGTACCCCGCCTTCTCCAAGATACAACCCAACTCAGACTCTTTCACCACCCAGACCGTCATTTCTTCGTGCGTCTTGTCGAGGAACTTCTCCAACAAGTGCTCAAAAACATGGGAGAAAGGACCGTGCCCAACGTCGTGGAGGAGAGCGGCGAAGCGAATCATCTGAGCCTCTTCCTTCGACAAGTACTGAGAGAGGTTAGAGTTTTCCGTAAGCCGCTGAGCTAAATACATGGTGCCGATGGAGTGTTCGAAGCGGGTGTGGTTAGCGCCCGGGTAAACGTACTCTGCACCCGCCAGTTGACGGAGTCGGTGGAGGCGCTGCATGGGAAAAGAGTCGACGATGTCCTTCTCTGTCTTGTTGATGTAGATGTAACCGTGAACGGGATCTTTTATCTCGCCCCAACGTTGCCCCATGTCAACCAGTGCTCCAAGTTATTTTTTGGCCTTCATTATATAAGGATGTGTTTCCCACACACGTGCACCAAACTGCACAAGCTATTTATGTGCTTCCATCGACACAAGGCTTGGGAACTTATTTGAACCTAAAGAGGCACTTAGCCAAAAGATACATTCTCCCCTCGCAGAAATGGAAACTCGTTTTAAAGGGTGTTGGAAAACTCTACAGGGCAATATACGATGAGCTCGAG
>CAZPDY010000060.1:0-299 GCA_964585455.1 uncultured Candidatus Bathyarchaeia archaeon
CGAGGAATTCGCCGTCGTAAAGTAAGACACCTGCGTTCTCTATCCAATTCCTTTCTGAATTCATAGGGCTCGTATATCTCCAAGTACCATCCGACGCATTATAAAGCTCGCATGCCGAAGTGGCTGGTGCTACTTCTCCACCGGCAAGTATAACTAGCCCGTTTGGCAGAAGCAAAGAAGAAGCATGAGTTCTTCCTAGGGCTAACGAGCCTGTAGCGGTCCATGACCCTGTTGAAGGGTCATACAACTCACATTCTAGCACACGACCACCCCCTCTGTCGCCACCTGCAACCAAAACC
>CAZPDY010000060.1:309-6911 GCA_964585455.1 uncultured Candidatus Bathyarchaeia archaeon
CTTGGAATGCTGAGGCTCGAAGTCATATTCCACATGCCAGTTGCAGGGTCGAAAACCTCACATATAGCCACTACCCCCTGCTGTCCACCCCTTTCTCCTCCCACTACGAGGACTCTTCCATCATTCAGTAAGGTTGCTGTATGCCCAAACCTAATGTCGTGCATAGAATCAACTGTGCTCCAAATGCCGTTGGTTGGGTCATACAACTCACAAGAGTTTGTGCCTACATGACTAAAAGATGAATTGCGCATTCCACCAGCAACCAGAACCATCCCGTTGTTTAGTAATGTTGCCGTGTGATAAGCTCTCTCAATATGCATAGAACCTGTTTCAATCCAGCTACCTCCAACATCAAGAACTCCCGATTTCGAATTCATCGTTCCGAACAGAAGTAGCACTGATAACCCAAAAAAAAGCGAAGTCGTTCTCATGCTTTCTCCCGTCAACATGATGGACCAAGGAGCTATTATGGCTTTTGAAACAATCTTCTATACTCTACAAAGAGCAGAAAGAAACGCGAAAGGTCTAGGCGCCTGTGGATACATGCATAATGCGCACCCTCACTCTCACACTCACTCAGTGTGTCTGTGCGTTGTATGTGGGTAGGTAGGTATAGGTATGTAGGTAGGGAGAGGAGTTGAGTGACAGGGTGAGTGATTGAGAGAGTAAGTGATTGGCGTAGTGATGGGTTGAGTAAGTGATGTTGAAAGTGGTTGGTTGGGTTAAAGTTTTATCCTCTCTCTCCATCACTGACGCCATCACTCACGTGACCACGCTCTCACCATCACTCTCTCTCGCAATCACTCAAACTCAAACCCTCCTTCCTACCCCCCTCCATGTGTACCCTCACACACGCGCACGAGCACGCGCACACGCGTTTCCAGAGAAAAACAGTGATAATGTTCTACTAAGACTATTTGTACCAAAATTCGACAGACAAGACGCACACGCTGTGATTTTTGTCTGTCATTTCCAGTTCTACCAAAACAACTCTTAATAATACGATTGACGAATAATTTGAGTCTTATCATACATGAAGGGATAAGAACGAGCTGTTCAGGGACTAAAATTGTTCTAACCTCTTCAGCTACTGAGATGAGCGATTACTACAACAATCCCTTCGTTGCCTTCGTCACAGGGTTTGCCAAAGGTCCGGTGCCCCTTTGGATTCTGAGAAGATGGCTTTATCCATCTGTCAAGAGCAACGGTGATGGAAGGGCAAAGTATGCACCCTACGGTCTGAGAAGAGTTGAAGCCTTGCTGCTGGAAAATGGTTTTACAGAATCAGACGTGGCGGTGGTTCACCCGTCGAACCTCAACCATTTTGTAGGGCCAGACACGAAGGTTGTTGGTATTTCTTCAATGGATCCGTTAGGGATGGGATACGTCAGCAAAACTTATTCTTCGCTGATTGGCGGGGGAGCGCCGATGAATGCTGTTGAATTTGAAGCGTTGCTGAGACATCGAAGCATTCGGCAATATAAGCCTAAGGTAATTGTCGGTGGTTTTGGTTCTTGGCAGCTTAAGCGAAAAAAAGTGGCGGAAAGCTATGGGGTAGATTGTGTCCTTGTTGGCGGAACCGCAGAGAATATCATTGATCTTTTTGATAAAGCAGTTCGTGGAGACTCATTGCCCAGAGTCGTGCAGATATACTCCAGAAACGGGTCAAGAGGCCAGAGCACGCCTCTGATTAAGCATGCTGCCATTCATGGCTGCGTGGAGATTTCACAGGGTTGCGGTCGTAATTGTCAGTTTTGCACGCCAGCAATGAATGAGAAGCGTGATGTTCCTTTAGATACTATAATGAGAGAGGTGGAAGTAACAATCCGAGAGGGTGCATCTCGTATTACGCTGATAACTGAAGACCTGTTTTTGTATGGAGCGAAAGACAAAAGCTTCATACCGAACAAGGAAACGGTGCTCAGGCTTGTTAAAAACATAGCAGACTATCCTGGCGTAGAGGCAATACAGCCTTCGCACATGTCTCTGGCTCCTATCGTTTATGACCCCGGCCTAATCAGAGAAGTGGCTGAGGTTCTTATAGATTACAACTGGTATTGTCATGAGAAGAAGCCTATAGTGACTGCGGAAACTGGGATTGAAACTGGGAGTGTTAGGCTTGTACGGAAGCATATGGCTGGGAAGCCTATGCCTTTTAAGCCCGAAGAGTGGAAAGAGATCGTCACTCAGGCTTTCGGCATATTGAACGATAATAGCTGGTTTCCTCTTGCCACGTTGATTGTTGGTCTTCCTGACGAAAGGGAAGAGGATGTCGTCGAGACGCTTGAGTTGATGGATGATCTAAAGGGCTACAATGCGTTTTACGTTCCTCTATTCTTCGTTCCGCTTGAAAACTGTCTTTTGATGAACAAGCGTGGTGCTGACCTTGATTCTCTTTCTAGAATTCGTTGGGAGTTTCTTATTCGTTGCTGGCAGTACAATGTTCGAATCTGGAGAGATACTTTCCTTGAGCACAGAATCACAAATCCTGTTATCCACAAGCTTGTTAAGCGAGGGTTGATACCGTATGCCGCTAAGGCTGCTGGAATCTACTACGGAATAAAATATGGCAAGACGATGGAGGACGCCATCTGGAGAATGGCGAACGTCTAGCATGCAAACATCCGCTTCGAGCGCCGTGTGCACGGGGTATACTCGATTTGGATACTGTCTATATTCCGTTATGCAACTGCTTACACACACTAAATAGGGTGTGTCCTATTAGCAATGTAAATCATTGTTCCTTTTGCAAGCACACGGACGTTGTTTTCCCCCTTTCTGAAGAGGTTGACCTCGGTAACTGCTGGCAGATGTGGAAAAGGTCAGCATAAACACGAGCTACGAGCTTTTTCGTTATTTCCCTATCTTTTCCGCATGTTTTTTCTTCTTTTTAACATTCTTTTTTTTCAGTGAAGGCATACATTAATCTCCACGAAGCAGTGCCTACCTTAGTGATATTACCATCAGTAGGCTTTTTAAAGGCTTTTCATCGCTTAGGATTCCATGTTGGAAAAAAGGGAGTATGCAGAAGACGACGCTAATTGAGGTAGAGTCCGAATCCCGTCACTTAGGGTTACAACGAAAGCCATTAGTGTTCAGCGTTTCTCTTTGCGCTTCTTCCTTTTCTCTTTTCTCTCCTGCTTAGTCATTGGCTTCTTTTTTCCAGAGCTTTTTCCCATACCCACTTAATTCACGCATATCGAGTTTACAGTAGAGCAGCATTAAACTTGCGGTCGTGCGCGCGTGTGTGTGAGGGTGTATGGGGGGATAGGCAGGTGGAAGAAGGCATGAGTGATTGAGTTTGAGTGATGGCAAGAGTAAGTAATGGCGAGTGATGTCGTGAATGCGAGAGATAGATAAAACTTCACCCCAACCAGCCATAACCCTCACACCGACCAGCACAAGATGAATGACCCTCTAAACTTTAATCAGTTCCTGTTAGCGCACGCGTTTTGGAATAAGACGTCAGTCCTAGGATAGAAAGAGCGAGGATTAGAGATAGTGAGAGTCATCGTAACTCTAACTCCAACTCCAACTAATCTGACCTTTCAGCAGCATGTTTTTTCTGTTTTCCAGTTAGAGCGATTGAATGTACTTCGCTCGAATGGCTCTACCTTTGAGGCGCCCTGGGCAATGGATTAGATGGAGATTAATTCTTTGGTCCTTTGAGCCAGCCTTTAATCCCAATTTCCTTTTTCTTTTCTTTCGGTTCTGTTGTTGGTTGTTTGGAATGAAGAGTGATTCCCCAGCAGCTGAAGGCATGGTAGTAGGGCTCCTGGACTAAGTGAGTGAAGGATAGCTCGCCATACGCCAAGAACCCCACGACCTGAGTTGACGAAAGCCCTTCTTTCAATATTTCAGCCTCATTACCCGACCTGCATCCCGCCATCAGTTCAACGATTCTTCTGTTTATACAGGAAACGAGGAAAGTGGCATCGTTTCTGTTGAAGCATTGGTCTGCTCTCAGCATGTCGTACACACGGCGAGCTCCCTTCTGTACTTTTTCATGGTCGCCAAAAATGAAGTATCCAAGCATCTCAGGTGTGAAGTTTCTAACAGGCAGAATAAGCTCTATATCTTCTCCCACTGCCCGCACAGGCGCGTTAATGGTATAGTTACCAAAAGGAAAAGCACAAGCGTACCTTGCCACAACAGGATTGAATATTAATAACCTTTTCTGTGCCCGAGATAGTTGCATCGCTTCCAGAATCGCGTTCTTATCAGGCATTGGAAGGCCCTTTTCCTTTGATAGCTGAACTTCATTCTCATAAATCACTTTGGCATACGTAGTGCATGGGTCTTCGTTGCCAACGCGTTTGATGTACTTGAAGTGAGGTTCCCTCTCGGTATCGAAGTGAAACATGTGTTGCCTTCCAATTGGTGTTCCCGCATATACGTCGAGACCCATTGAGGTTTCACACAAGTTGGGAATCAAAGCACACACGGCTTCTCCATCAAAAACTTTCAGCTGAGGATGTTCCTTCAGTCTCCCGTAGAATTGATGAAAAAGTTGGGCATTCACTCCATCACCGCTGCTTCCGCCTATTACGTTCATTATTCTTGCTTCGCGGGTGCTGCCCATGAAGTGGGCGATTCCCTCTGCCAGAAAGTGCTCGTAACCGGGAGTGTCAACTCTCGACCCCTGAGTCAACACAAGTAGAGTCTTTCTCATGTGAAGATGTTCTTTGCTCGTTCCCTGTTGGTTGAAGTCAATCCATGCGTCACGAGCCATCTCCTTTCCTTGTTCTCCAGCTTCTTTTGCCGTTCGAAGACCCCATGTTCTTCCTACACCTATCGGGAGGTTTGTTACCAGAGCTAAGAGGGATAAGCCGTTGTAGCCTATTCCTGAGATTTCCTTCAGTAGTAGGTCTTCGTTTTCGAGTTCTCCGCCTGTTGTATGACCTATGAGTCTGAGCTGGTTTGCAGCGTGGTTTCTAAACCTGTTTTCTATGGTTCTCAGGATTGACTCGCATATTTGTGTGTCCTTCTCTGCGGGTTCTCCTCTATAACTAAGATACAAGATCAGCAGCTTCACATCGTCAAGACTGCAGCCGCTGTCTGAGAGGTCTTTCTCGAGCCTGTCAAGGGTCATTCCGATTAGCTTCTGAGCCTCTTCTGGACTGTTGCTTCTCCTCAGCTCCAACTCTTTCTGTTGGTCAGTTTCCAACTCATTCATTGTGTGTGCATGGCCTGCAAAACCCAAGAATATGTCGTCAGCCATGGTTTGTCCCAAGTCGAAGTGTTATTGATGAACTATAAATGTTTGCGGCTATGGGTTTTGGTTGTTTAGTGTGTTGTGATTTTTTGGGTTTGTTGGGTTTGTTTGGTGTTTGTTTTTTGGTTTGGCTGTTGCTTTGGGTTTTGTTTGGTGTGGGTTTTGGGTGTTTTGTGGTTGATTTGTGGGTGCTTTATGGGTGTTTTCTGGTGTGAATTTCCATATTTACTGGGTAACATCGTGTCTAAGTGTTGGAGCAGATTTCGATCGGGTGTAGTGATGCGCGCGCGTGGCCAAGTACCATGCACCCATATAAATATGCCAGAAGGGCTCTTCAGGAGGCCAAGGCCACCAAGAAAGTACAGTGACGGGAATTCCTAACGCTTCCATGGTATCAGCTAAAGCCGTTCCAACCGGCCATCTTTTTGGGTCGTCGCTTCTTACAAAAGCAATTATTGGGTCAAGGTTTGATCCTGATTCTCTGCCATACCATCCAACTGGGTAGTTCCGTGTGCCATCGCCGTCTGTGTCTGCGAAATAGATGTCTAAGAGCTCAGCGGCTTTAGTCAAGTTGTAGGGGTATGGGTAATTCTCGCCTATGACGCTTTGGTTAACGTATCCGCTCTGGGACGCAGGGGCAAAGGCGTCGATTCTTCTTCCGAAGCCTTCCAACACGTCGTCAATAATCCAAGTCTTGTTCACCATGTGTGCCAAGGCTTGTCTAAACGTAACCTCGTTTGTTGGACTACGAATGCCCGGATAGAAATCGTTGGTCGTGTAGTTGTTGTTAATGTCGAACTCGTATACCACGTTTTCATCGTAGCCTGCGAGCAGAAGATTAGGATGCTGAGCTGCCATTTCGTATTGTTGTGCTGTCAAAGCCCATTGCATGATGTCAATCTCATCGTTCGATAGAGCCGCAAAAGCCTCGTCTGGAGAACCAAAGAAGCGGATTTCCAGACCCGCGACGTGTCTGGGCAGTGGCGCCGCGACACGTGGCTGTACTGAAACCAAGAGCGAGACGACTAGAGTAATGGCAATAAACATGCTAAATCTTCTCAAACCTTCTCCCCACACCTTTGACAATAAACAATTATCAAAAAGCTGCATTTATTCTTTGCCCACATTCAACCTCTCATGAGCCACTTTCTTGACGCATTTTGGGTCTCACATTAAAATAGCACAAACGCCCAAAAGGATACTTCGAAAAACACACAAGACGCTTGGGTGAAAGACTTGCGGGTAATCGCCGACTTGCACATCCACAGCCGCTTCAGCCGAGCCACGAGCAAGAAGATGAACGTCGAAGAGATTGCACGATTCGCCAGAATAAAAGGCTTGAACCTCGTGGGCACGGGAGACTTTACCCACCCAGACTGGATAAAAG
>CAZPDY010000061.1:0-6863 GCA_964585455.1 uncultured Candidatus Bathyarchaeia archaeon
GTCATAATCACCCCAACTGGTTCTGGGGACCCTACTGGTGGTGGCGAACCTACGTCAAAAGCTACTATTACCCGTACGTTGTTGTACCATACTGGCGACCTTGGTGGGGATGGTGGTGGCACTGGCTCTACGCGAGACATTGGTATTGGTGGTCAAGCTACTTCCCATACGACCCATAGACAACGTCGAAGCCTCTCACAAAAGGAGGTAACACCATGAACACAGCGACAAATAGATTCCGAAAACGTTTCGCAGTAATCGCCATAGTAATTTCCCTAGCCTTCAGTCTTCGTGTATCAACTCTCCTGATCCAACAAGTCAGAGCTTCGACAACATATGAAGTGAAGATATCTGGCTTCGCTTTCATCCCGCAGAATCTCACAATTAACCCTGGAGACACTATCATATGGAACAACACAGACCCCGTTATACACACCCTCTGGTTTGTATTCGTAGCCAACGGGTCAACATACCTTCTTTCAGACCCAATCCCCCCAGATTCAACATGGACACATACCTTCAACGATGATGCGGAGCTTCAGTACTACAGCTTCGACATGCTATGGATAACGGGCTTCCTCAACATCACCGCACCACCAGGATCCGACATCGCAGTGACAGACATGACAGTCTGTTACAGGCAAACGGTCATTCCACAGAACAGAACCCGCGCCGTCAACGTCACAGTCACGAACGAAGGTTTGACAGCCGAAACCTTCACCCTCACGGTGTATTGGAACTACACGCACGTCATCAACAGCACAACCGTCTCACTTGCAATTGGCGAGACCAAAGTTGTTACCCTAGGCTGGTATCCGAATCAGACTAGGTATATGAACTACACGATAAGCGCCTACGCTACACCCCTGCCCGGCGAAATTGACACCGCAGACAACGAATACATCTACGGAACCGTGGTCATCGTTTGGCCAGGCGACGTGGACGGTAACAAAGACGTGTTCCTATTCGACGCAGTCAAGCTGCTGGTAGCCTACGGCATAAAAGTCGGCAATCCCGGCTACAACCCCAACTACGACATAGACAACGACGGCAGAATATTCCTCTACGACGCAGTAATCCTACTATCCAGCTACGGATACAAAGAACCATAACCCCTTTTTTCTCTTCTTTTTCTGTTGCTTTGATTAATCCCAAAAACGAATGAACAGAGTATTTTGATTCAAGATTCATAAAACATATCTACAGTCAGAATCCAACTTCCTTGATCCACTATGCTCTTCAAGAGCAACAAACAAACGAAAAAAAAGACAAGACACGGCAATTCAACACTTTCTCAGAGAAAAATCCAAAACATCCTAAGAACGCTACCCCACGACGCAGCCTTCCACTTCTACGAAGAAGTGGGCAGACCTACCGGACAAGTAGCCACGAGTCTGCTCGAGTTCCGCGACAAAATAGTCGATCCTCATACTCCGCAGACACGAACATCGTTGGTCTTCCACGCTAAACGAGGCGATTTCACCAACTGGGTCAGAGACACGTTGGGCGACCCTGAACTCGCCAGCAGAATAAGCAAAATCAATCCAGAAGACGCTCTTCTGGAGAAGAAGCTCTACAATGCAGTGAGCGAAAGAATTCAGCAACTGAGGGAAACGCTGCATACCTACACTATAGTCCCCGAAGATGAAGCCGTTATCTTAGACAACCCGTGGAACCCACAAACGATCAAACGATAGATATTGCGGCTAAGCCACAGCTTGTCGTAGCGAGTGCACGGATAGATAATTGAAGTACTAGACAGTGAAGTCAGCGAGTTCTTAAAAGTGGGGGCTCTCGCACTCAAGATCCCAATCATTCTTGAGTCAGGGGGGCCAGAGTCGTCATCGCCCACCAATACATCATAGAAACATACTTGCATAAAAATCTATATTTGCAAACGATAGTATGGATGCGATGCCTCCTCAAAGAATAAGAGTGATTCCGCTGGCGGACGAAAGCCTCGGCGTAAGGTCGATGTGTACTTACGTGGAAACGCCTAACTTACGTGTCCTCTTAGATGCTGGCGTATCCCTCAGCCCCAACCGTTTTGGGTTGCCGCCGCATCCGAGGGAGTTTGGGGCTATTAGAGAGGCTAGGCGTAGAATCGCTGAGTTCGCAACCAAGACAGACGTCGTTACCGTTAGTCACTACCACTTCGACCACCACACTCCTTCCTTCGAAGACTGGTGCTGCAACTGGACAGACTCCGAAACCGCGCAACAAGTGTACAGCAATAAGCTCGTGCTAGCCAAAAACTACCACGCGGACATCAACGCGAGTCAACGACGAAGAGGATGGGTATTCGAAAAAACGGGAGGCAGACACGCAAGGAAGTTGGAATTCGCAGACGGGAAAACTTTGGCTTTTGGCGAGACTTTGTTGAAGTTTTCTCGTCCAGTGTCACACGGGCTGCCGAACACTCCCTTAGGCTGGGTGCTCATGACTACTGTTGAGCATGATGGTGAGAAGGTTTTGTTCGCTTCTGACGTTCAGGGTCCGATGGACAATGCTGCCTTTGAAATAGTTTTAGCTGAGAAGCCTAGGCTGCTTATTGTGGGCGGTCCACCGCTCTATCTGGCAGACTTCCGTGTAGACGACAGAGAAATACTGCGAGGCTTGAAAAACTTGGAAACCTTAGTGAAAAATGTTCCAGTCGTTGTCGTCGAGCATCATCTTTTACGAGATGCGGGCTGGCGGGACTCTGCAAAACAAGCCTTGGAGTCAGCAGAGGATGCGGGGAACAGGGTTGTTACTGCTGCAGAGTTTTTGGGCGAGGAAAACCGACTGTTGGAGGCTGAGAGAAAACAGCTATTCAAAGATGAGCCGCCCAGCTCTGAATTTAAGAGGTGGTATAAGTTGCCCGAGCTTAGTCGAAGGATGACGAAGCCGCCTCTCTAAGCTGCTCTCAAAACCTCTTCTAACCATATCATGTCTGCGGTGATTTTGGATGTGTTTATCGCGTGCACTGGAATATCGAGTCTCCTCTTCTTTAGCTCATGCAATAGTTCCTCCATGAGAATGCCTGTCTCCTCCACTGAGTCGCCCACGCCACAGCTGGGGCTGTTTCCGATGCCTAAGGCAGCGAGAACTCTGACGCCTTCTTGGATGAATTCTCCAACCTGTTTGACAGTTGAAGCCACGATTTGTCTGCAATGCCTTCTGTAGTCGGGTGCGTCGTACTCTTCTCTAGTTCTTCTCGGACGCTGTGCTCCCGCAAAAGTCAGTTCGGGGCATGGCATTTGAAGAAACCCAACATCATGTTTTCTTAGCAGATCCACGACTTCATCGATTACTGCGTGGTATTGAGCCAAGCCTGAGACGCGGGAATTCTGATTTAAGACACAGTGGACAACTACCACGAGCTTTCCACCGCGTTCGTCTTTAGAGCTCAGAGTAAGACCTCCCTTCAGTGTTAGGCGTTAGTGGATAGCCTAAATGTTTTGGTTCAGGAGGCGATAGGAGAAAGAGGCAGGGGAAAAAGGACTAATGCTCTGACTACGACAGCTTTTGAAGTTTTAACTTTTTCTGACAACATCATAACCCATCATGCTGGTGCGGCCGCCGGGATTTGGACCCGGGTCAACGGCTTGGAAGGCCGACGTCCTAACCAGGCTAGACTACGGCCGCCCGCAGAGTAGTATAAAGCAGTGCGCTTTAAATTAAAATTTAGTGTATCTATCCTACCACGAGGCTTAGAATCATGGTGCAGATTAAGGTGGTGGTTTTCGATTTCATCGGCACTCTAGCTGATTTGGTGGGTTATTCTTTGGAGAAATCAAAAGAGAAGATGTACAGAAGCCTCGTTGCCAACCGAATTAAAGTAGCTCATGAAGCATTCTTCGACGCCTACGAGAGAGCCCATCAAAAATACCGAGAAATACGTTATGGAAAATTCGTCGAAGTCACCAACGCTGTTTGGATTTCCGAAGCCCTAAATCACCTCGGCTACTCCACCACTCCAGAGGATGGAAGAGTTAGGGTTGCGGTGAACGTTTTCTTCGAGGGTTACTTGAAGGCACTGCGGCTCAGACGCTCAGCGAAATCCACGCTGCAGAAACTTTCACAAAACTACAAGCTCGGCATAATCTCCAACTACACCCACACCCCTCTAATCTATGCGGGGCTAAGGAAACTGAAGATTAGCGACTTCTTCAACGCCGTGCTTGTTTCGGAAGAGGTTGGATGGCGCAAGCCTAGCCCAAGAATTTTCCAAGAAGCCTTACGGAGAATGCGTGTAAAGGCTGAAGAAACCGTCTACGTGGGGGATACTCCGCTCGAGGACGTCGAAGGCGCCAAGAGAGTTGGCATGAAAACCGTGTTCATCCCGTCCCAATTCAACAACATAGGTGCCATGCGCAAAGCATCTCAGCAGCCAGACTATGTCATCGGAAAGCTGAGCGACCTCCTAAAAATCTTGGATAAAAATGAAGGGTCTTAAAGCTCAAGCGTTGCCCTAACAACCTTCTTTATAGAAGCATAATCGACAGCGAAGCCCTTCTCTTTGAACAGTTCTATGGCTCGGCTGTTATCCCGCAGAATAAGTCCATACACGGACTCCAAACCCTTATCTTTGGCAATCTCGATTATGCAGTCCATCATCTTCGAACCCAAACCTTGCCCCTGCCAAGGGTCGCCGATGACAATGGCGATTTCAGCTGTCTTGAAGTCTGGCGGTTCCATTATCATGCGCACCACTCCAACCATCTTCTTCTCACTCTTCTCAGTCAGTATGCCTACTATGGCGATTTCCCTGTCATAGTCGATGTTAGTGTACCTCACCAACGTTGCGTGTGACCACGTTCGCATGGGGCTGAAGAACCTGAAACGTTGAGTCTCTTCCGAGAACGTCTTCCACAACTCGTTTTCCAGCGGCTCGTCTTCGGGCTTTATCGGGCGGAGGAGCACGGGTTTGCCATCTCTTAGTTTCCATTGCCACTCGTACTTCTTGGGATAGGGGCTTATGACGAGGTGGCTGTGGGGCGGAAGCTCCTCGAAGACCAAGTCGCTGTCGATAATTATGCGAGCGTCTAAGGCAACGGCTTCTTCGCTGTCGACCACCAGCGGGTTGATGTCCACTTCCCTTATCTGGGCAAAGTCAACGAGCATCTCGGAAAATTTCACCAACACCTCTTCGAGACGTTTGATGTTTGCGGGGGACATGCCCCTAAAGCCCTTTAGAAGTTGGTAGATTCGTGTGCGCTCCATCATCCTCCGAGCCAAAGTCTGGTTCAACGGGGGAAAACTAACCGCTCTGTCTTTGAACAGTTCGACGAAGATTCCGCCCATGCCGAAGAGGATGACAGGACCGAAGAGGGGGTCTTTCTTCGAGCCTACGATGACTTCGTAGCCCTTTCTCGATATCATGGGCTGCACCGTCACGCCCAGAACTTCTGCAGAGGGCACGTTCTTCTTTGCGTTTTCGAGGATTTTCCGATAAGCCCCTCTGACCTCAGCCTCATCTTTTAAACCCAGCATGACGCCGCCCACGTCGGTCTTGTGCGTAATCTGCGGCGAATAAACCTTCAAAACGACTGGATAACCAATCTGAGCCGCGAGGGATACTGCTTCTTCTTCAGTGTTCGCAAGCTTAGTCTTTACGGTAGGAATGCCATATGCTTCGAGGAAATTTTTGGCTTCTGTCTCTGTTAGAACCTCCCTCTCTTCTTCAGCCACTTTCTGCATAATGCCCACAAGCGGTTTAGTGGGCGGATGGAGTTCCACTGGCAGCTCCTCGGGGGCTTCGTAGATTTGCTCCAAGTTGCGGGTGTACTGGTACATGTACATGTAGGTCTTGACCGCGCGCTCAGGCGTGGAGTACGTGGGGAGCCTGTTGCACGTGAGGACTGTGTTGGCTTCTTCCACGTCTTCTTCGCCCATCCACGAGGTTAAAACAGTCTTGCCCGTGTCCTTGCAGGCTTCCACCACTGCTCTGGCTGCTTCGGCTGGGTCGGCGACGCCTTGTGGTGTGTAGATTATCAGCAGTCCATCGATGTTGTTGTCCTTGAGGCATGTTCTGATGACTTCTGCGTATCTTTGAGGGGTGGCGTCTCCGAGGATGTCGATGGGGTTGCCATGGCTCCAGTAATGGGGCAAGATTCGGTCTAAGGCTTGCAATGTCTCAGTGCTGAGTTGCGCGAGTCTGCCATTTCGAGCTATAAGGGCATCAGTAGCCATGACACCCGGTCCTCCCGCGTTGGTGATGATTGCCAAGTTAGGTCCTTTGGGATGAGGTTGCATGCCGAGGACCTCGGAGCAGTTGAAGAGATCTTCGACTTCTTCCACTCGGATTATGCCCGCCCTGCGGAACGCAGCGTCGTAAACCTCGTCTTCGCCCGTCAATGCACCTGTGTGGCTCGTGGCTGCTTGAGCACTTTCGCCGTATTTACCTGCCTTCACTACGAGGATGGGTTTGGTTCGGGCGAAGTGGCGGGCGGCGCTCATGAATTTGCGGGCGTTGGTTAAGCCTTCGATGTACATGATTATGCTCTTCGTGTGGGGGTCGGTGCCGAAGTAGTCGATGAGGTCACCGTAATCTACGTCTATCATGCTGCCTATGGAGACGAAGTTGCTGAAGCCTATGTTTTGGGTGTTTGCCCAGTCGAGGATGGCGGTGCAGAGGGCGCCGCTTTGGCTTATGAAGGCGATGCTTCCTGAAAGAGCCATTTTTGACGCGAAACTGGCGTTGAGCTTGATGTGGGGGCGAATTATGCCCAAACAGTTGGGTCCGATGATACGCATGTTGTACTTCCGCTTTATGGCTAGAATCTTGTCTTCGAGGGCTTTTCCCTCTCTGCCTATTTCCTTGAAGCCCGCACTTATGATTATGACGCCTTGGATTCCTGCTTTGCCGCACTGTTCGACTA
>CAZPDY010000062.1:0-6848 GCA_964585455.1 uncultured Candidatus Bathyarchaeia archaeon
GTGTATTCCAGCAAAAGAAGTTCGATGAGACGTCGTGGTGGGTTGAAATTTGAATACGTGGAAAAAGATAAGTTCATTGCGCCTTAATCAGTTCTAGCAGGTGGTGGCGATGCAATGATACTCCTGATAGTAGCCAGTTCATTTTTGATAAGTCTCATAGCCTTCATAGGAATTGTTAGCCTTGCAGTTAAAGAAAAAGTACTCGACAAAATTTTGTTATGCCTAGTGGGATTTGCTGCAGGCGCTTTGATGGGCGGAGCCTTTCTTCACTTATTGCCTGAAACTGTAGAAAAGTCGACTAACATGAATGTTTTTCTCGCCCTGTCTCTTGGCTTTTTCCTCTTCTTCTTGCTGGAAAAGCTGTTATGGCGTCACTGCCACAAGGGTAAATGCGAGATTCATCCCTTTGCATATATCAACCTAGTCGGAGATGGTGTTCACAACTTTATCGATGGTCTTGTGTTGGCTGCTAGCTTTCTAAGCAGCGTTGAATTGGGAATCGTTACTTTTTTAGCAGTTGCCTCTCATGAAATACCTCAGGAAATCGGAGATTTCGGAGTCTTAGTTTATGGTGGTATGAAAAAATCAAGGGCTCTTATTCTTAACTTCATTACTGCTCTTTCAGTGATTGGTGGCGGGATAATCGGCTATTATCTGTCATCGATAGTGGGAGAATCAATCATCTACCTCCTGCCTTTTACAGCGGGAGGTTTTATCTATATAGCCGCCTCAGACTTGATTCCAGAGCTTCACAAGGAAGTTGATTCTCGAAGGTCGTGGGCGTCTTTCGGCGTTTTCTTCGCTGGGTTTGCCCTTATGCTGCTTATCAAACTCTATTTTTCACGTTAAAAGGCATAGGTTTTAATTGTTTTTGGAATCGGTATAGGTTGCCAACATTGTTCCAGACAAAGGCTTTAGGCATTTCTTTGGCTATCGCAAAAGCGCCTCTCCATCCTGTACAATGCGATGGTGCAATTAATGTTGGGTTCAATGTTCTCAGCTTTTTCACAGTTTTGTCCATTATAGGCTCATGTTCCTTTCCCGCTAAGTGGAAACCTCCAAGTATAGCATGTATTTTGGTGGTTCCAGTGAGTTGCTGAGCGTATAGCGACGTGTTGACGATACCGGCGTGAGCACAACCAGACAGCACCACTAAGCCTTTCCGTTTAACGTTAATCACCAGAGCTCGGTCGTCCCAAATCCACGGGTCCGGCTGCCACTTGCCATTTATTAGGATTCGGTGTCGCGGAAACCCTTTTTCGAATTCCGTCTTTCGTGGTATTTCGCCTGTGACAAGTATTGTGTCATCAGCTAGAAGGTGGGGTTGCTTTGTTCTAACATATGTGGCAGGTTTTACCTGGCTTTCTAGAGGAAAATCCGGATACTTTCGCACGTTTCCATTAGGCTCAGCTACGCCTCTTGTTTTGAACATGTTTTCATGAACGATAACAGGTAATTTTGACTTGTTGATGTCTTTCAAGACTTTCACTAGTCCGCCGAAATGATCATAATGCCCATGAGATATGACAATCGACTCAATCTCATGGAGATTCAATCCCATCCCATAAGCGTTAGTTACCACTTCTTCAGGGCTACCGCCAACATCGAAAAGTACGGTATGAATTTCACCTTCGCAGTAGACGCGAACGAGCATTGAAAAACCATGCTCAGCTATGGGTAAACGAAAATGCTTCTTTACCCATGATTCTTCTTTTCGTTCCCTCATCCACTTTAGAAGTGGTTCAACTTCTTTTCTGCTTGCGGTGGATAAGAGGTCTATGGAGTTGTCGATTACGCTGATTATCTCTACACTATCAACCTGCTTCAAGGCGACAGCGTGATTTGAATTTGCTTGATATTTTCTATTCAAAGGGATTTCCACTTAGAGCGTGCCTCTGTAGTAGCTTGTTGCTGGGCACCCCACACATTTCTCAAATTTGTATCTATCGCAAGGACGGCAATCTACATTACAGGGTGTAGTCTCTCTTCCTCTGCGCGCAAGATATTTTCTCACGGGAAGGAATGGCGAATAGTGAATGTTTCCGATGGGATAGAACTCTGATCTGCGGATGCCCTCGCTGCTCCTCAGAGAGCATCTTTCCACCGATATGCTCTCAAGCGTGTCTTGGTTCTCTGCAACAACAAGAGCGATAACGTTGTACCCTCCCAAGGTCGTAAAAATGTGAACTACGCGGGGGCATTCTTTGAAACGTCCTAACAGTTTCTGCATTGCCTCTGCTCCTTCTATCTCAATCAATACAAGAGCTGCGTGAAGACCCGTTTTTTCTGTGTTGACTAATGCTGAGATATTTATGATTCCTTTCTCGCAGAGTCTATTAACCCTCTTTTTTGCACCCATGTTTGAAAAACCTATGATCTCGGCAAGTTTCTCGAAGGTAGTTCTGCCGTCTAGTTGGAGTTGTGATATTATCTTTTGGTCAACATCGTCCATGGATGTGCACCAGTCAGTTTATTTTATAAACAAAAAGTATTAATATAGTTTATGTCTTGAACATACTTTCCATGACGTCGTAGTTTCATGGAGACAACAACATAGAAAAAGTGAACAATGATGAGCACAGAGAGCGATCTTAGAAAAACTTCCCAAGCCTCAAACCAAAGAAGGCAGCTTTACGAAGAGGAACTGCAGAGCCTTAAAGTAAAGATGTCCAAGATTAGGCATAAAATCGCCATAATAAGCGGCAAAGGCGGCGTAGGCAAAAGTACAGTGACTGTTAATCTGGCAATGGCATTCGCTTCACATGGCTACGTGAACAGCGTAGGAATATTAGACGCAGATATAACTGGACCTTGCGTACCGAAAATTCTTGGAATAAAAGGTGAGAAACTTCTAAGTGGTCCTCCGGGCATATTCCCCGCAACTGGTCCTCTGGGAATAAAGGTTGTTTCTATGGATTTTCTACTTCCAAGTGACGAGTCGCCCGTTATCTGGCGTGGTCCCCTCAAGATGAAGGCTATTCAACAGTTTCTCTCTGATATCGTATGGGGAGAACTTGATTTACTATTCATCGATCTTCCTCCGGGGACTGGAGACGAGCCTCTTAGTGTCATGCAGCTTTTACCAGATATGGATGGCGTGGTCCTAGTGACAATTCCCTCAGAGGTTTCTCAAATAGTAGTGAAGAAAGCGGTGACCTTTGCAAAGCAACTAGCCATCCCAGTAATTGGTATACTGGAAAACATGAGCGGGTTTGTTTGTCCGAAATGTGGAGAAAAAGTTGACATCTTCAAGACTGGAGGAGGAGAAAAAATAGCCAACGACTTGCACGTACCTTTCCTCGGAACAATCCCAATCGACCCTGAAATCTGCGAGGATTCAGACAAGGGCATGCCCTTCGTAATAGGGCATCCGAGTTCTCCAGCGTCAAAAGCTTTCATGGATATCGTTGAAAAAATTGATGGGTTCTTGAAGCAAAAGGCTAAATTGGAAAAGACACTTGCAGGCTCTACTCAACGGGGAGGTGAGAGTGAATGAAGATAGCTGTGTCTGCTGCTGGAGACAATCTGGACGCTCATGTTGACCCAAGATTCGGAAGATGCTCCTATTTCATCATAGCAGACTCTGAGACAATGAACTTTGAAGTGGTTCCCAACATGGCTGCAGGTGCTATGGGCGGTGCTGGGATTCAGGCGGCACAAACAATGGCAAGCAAGGGTGTTAAAGCAATTATAACTGGAAACGTGGGACCGAATGCCTTTCAAACCCTTTCTGCTGCAGGTAGTGAAGTCGTAGTGGGTGCCTTCGGGACAGTTAGAGAAGCCATTGAAAAATACAGGAAAGGTGAACTGAACAAGACCGGAGCGCCTACTGTCCAGGGTCACCATGGAATGGGCATGGGTGGAGGACGAGGTCAGCGAAGGCGACAGTAGGAAGGAGAGGATGTGCCTTGAACACGTGGGAAGAAGAACTCGAAATAATAAAAAAAGAGGAAACTTAAGGATTTAGTGAAGGAGGTGTGATAAAGTGACTGTGAGAATCGTAATCCCAGTAAGCGACGAATCTGGTTTAGATGCCCAGTTATCAGAACACTTTGGAAGAACACCATACTTTGCCGTTGTAGAAATAGATGAAAAAGGGCAAGTGGTAAGCCACAAAACAGTCGCAAACGTCGGCGAACATTTTGGCGGTTCAGGAAGACGAGCAGACTTCATTCTACAGCTCAAACCAAACGTGATAATAACGTATGGTATGGGTCCAAGAGGTCTAAGCATCTATCAAGATGTTCGAGTGGCAGTGCTAAGAGCCAACGCGAATACTGTCAGACAGGTGGTTGAAGCTTATAACAAGAATGCGCTGGAAGAACTCACGGAAGGATGCCACGAAGCAAGACACCCTTGATTAGACAACCAAAAAGGAGGGTAAAAAACGAAAACTTTTCCTCAATGCGCTAAGTGCCCAGGAGCCTACTGTGAAGACGCACCTTTAGAGAAAATCAACAAAAATCTGCTCCCTGATTACTGCCCCATGAAGACAAGCCGAAAGGTGATCAACTCTGCGGTTGAAAAATATCGATTGAATGAAGTAAAGAGAATCTATGTCCCAGCCACGATTACAGAGAAAGAGGCGTACGAGACTGTGAGAGGCGTGCGTATGGCTGTACGACCTCGAATTAAAGAGTTGATTGAATTTGGCAAGCTGCTCCACGCCCAAAAAATAGGAATAGCGTTCTGTGCAGGGATGCGAGATGAGGCGGCGAGAATCGTAAAAATCTTGGAAAAGGCAGGGTTTACAGTTGCATCAGTTATGTGCAAGTGTGGCGGCATCGATAAGACAGAACTGAACGTGTCGAAAGAATACAAGATTGGCAACCCATCGAAGTTTGAGGCAGGTTGCAACCCGGTTCTTCAAGCTGAACTCCTCAACAACGCTGGAACAGACATCAACGTGATTGTCGGCTTATGTTTAGGACATGACATGCTCTTAACCATGAACTCGAGGGCGCCTGTCACAACTCTAATAGTTAAAGATAGGTTGCTGGGACATAACCCGGTCATTGCTCTCTACAGCAACTACCATAAACAGATTACAGAGTCGCAGAGAAGAACGTGACTGCATGATAATTTCGATAGCAAGCGGAAAAGGAGGAACGGGAAAAACAACAGTAGCCGTGTGCATGGCGTTATCTCTACAAAACGCTCAGCTTTTGGACTGCGACGTGGAAGAGCCCAACGTTCATCTCCTGCTACATCCAAAGATGAACGAAACGAAGCCGGTCTATGTGATGGTTCCAGTTGTCGAGGAAAAAAAGTGCAACTACTGTGGAGAATGCGCCGAATTCTGCAAGTTCAACGCTCTTTTTGTGGCTAATCAGAAGGTCTTGTTCTTTCCAGAGCTTTGTCATGGCTGCGGAGGTTGTGCAATTATGTGCCCTAAAGACGCGATTAAGGAAAAAAGACGAAAGCTTGGAGTAATAAAAAAAGGAGTTGCCGACGGGATTGAGTTAGTTTACGGCGAGCTTGACGTCGGCGAGCCTATGGCAACTCCCGTTATAGCGGAAGTGAAAAAGCAAACCAAATCTCATAGCACTGTGATAATCGATTCTCCTCCAGGCACTTCCTGTCCTGTGGTTGAATCTGTCTACAAAAGCGATTATTGCGCACTCGTGACCGAGCCCACGCCTTTCGGATTATACGACTTAAAGATTGCAGTTGAAGTCTTAGAGAGGCTAGGCATACCACTAGGCGTCGTGGTAAATCGGGCTGGAATTGGAGACAGAAAAGTCTACGAGTACTGCAAAGAGAAGGAAATTCCAATTCTGCTGGAAATTCCCTACGAAAAAAGAATCGCGGAACTCTATTCCTCTGGAACCCCCTTTGTGTTGAAAATGCCAGAGTGGAAAGAAAA
The DNA here is from genome assembly GCA_964585455.1 of uncultured Candidatus Bathyarchaeia archaeon. GTDB lineage: Archaea > Thermoproteota > Bathyarchaeia > Bathyarchaeales > SOJC01 > CAYGVX01. The sequence continues at coordinate 5,867 of CAZPDY010000062.1, forward strand.
ATTCCAGCAACTCTTCGACGAAATAAAAGAGAGGGCAGCTTAGTGAAGCAAATCACAGTCTTAAGCGGGAAGGGTGGCACAGGAAAAACAACTATAACAGCTTCTCTTGCCTCTTTGGCGAATAATCCGGTGATTGCTGATTGTGACGTTGACGCCCCTGATCTCCACATGCTTCTCCACCCCGAAATCATCGAGACCCAGGAGTTTAAGGGCTCAAAACTTGCAGAAATAGAGCCCGACAAGTGCATCAAATGCGGCTTATGCCAAAAAGCCTGCAGGTTCGAAGCCATATCAGACTTTGAAGTAGATGCTATGCGCTGCGAGGGTTGCGGCACTTGTGTGCTTGTGTGCCCCGAAAACGCTATTCGATTAAAGGAACGTGTGTGCGGACAGGCCTTCATTTCTAAGACCAAATATGGCTCGATGTCTCACGCATTATTGTTTCCCGGCGAGGCAAATTCAGGCAAGTTGGTCGCCCTAGTGCGACACAACGCTAGGCAAATCGCTGAAAGGGAAAAATCAAGCTTAATTCTAATCGATGGTCCGCCGGGTTTAGGCTGTGCTGTAATCGCGTCGGTAAGCGGGATCGACGTAGGAGTGATTGTTACTGAGCCCACGATTTCAGGGATTCATGACATGAAGCGTGTCTTGAAGCTTCTAAATCATTTCAACGTGCTATCGTTGGTCTGCATAAACAAGCACGACATAAACAAGGGAAACACGCGGAGAATTAAAAGGTTCTGCGAAAAGCAGAAGATAGGGGTTGTTGGAAAGATTTCTTTTGACCCTATAGTCACGGAAGCCATGGTCTCCGAAAAACCCGTGGTTGATTATTCGCCAGAAAACGTTGTTTCACGAGAGATTAAAGAAATGTGGGAAACCATCAGGAGATTTACGTAATGGAAAGAGAAGAAGTTATTAGAATTGCGACGGAGAATCTAGAGGAAGGCGAAGGCTGGCACAAGGAGGTAAACGTTAGAGA
>CAZPDY010000063.1:0-6641 GCA_964585455.1 uncultured Candidatus Bathyarchaeia archaeon
CCTCGCAGACGACGACGGCTACACCGCAACAGGCACCATACTCGCAGAGCTCCTCGGAATCCCCCACACGACCATGGTCAAAAAAATCGAATTAAACGGCAACGTTGCCCGAGTCAACCGCGAGTTGGAAGGCGGCTTAGAAGAAATCGTGGAAACGAAGCTGCCAGCCGTGCTCACAATTCAAACGGGAATAAACGAGCCCCGCTACGTCTCCATCATGGGAATAAGGAAGGCGATGCAGAAAGAGATCAAAGTTCTCAGCCTAGCCGACCTTGGCCTAAGTGAGGGCGAAGTCGGCGAAGCAGGCTCATGGATAAAGATTGAAAAAATCTTCGTCCCCCCGTTGGAGAAACAGGCAGAATTCCTCAAGGGAAGCCCAGAGGAAGTAGCTGCTAAGATTGCCGAAATCCTCAAAGCTAGGGGGCTGGTTTAGATGAGGGAAATATTCGTCCTCACCGAGCACAGACAAGGCCAAATCAGGGACATAACCTTCGAGATGCTGACCAAGGGCAGACAATTGGCTGAAAAAACAAACACAGAATTAACAGCGGTACTCCTTGGAAAAGACGTTAAAGAAAAAGCAAAAACCCTCTCAGAATACGCAAAAAAAGTTCTGTTGGTTGAAGACCCCAAGCTGGAGAACTTTAACTCGGAAGCCTATCAAAAAACCCTTTCCAACCTTATTAAAGAACGCAAGCCCCTACTAACGCTAATTGGGCACACCTCCTTCGGAGTCGACTTGGCTCCAAGCTTAGCAGCGTCGTTAAACATGCCCTTGGCAACCGACTGCATCGACCTGAATTTTGAGAACGAAACGCTAACCGTGACACGGCAAATGTACGGCGGCAAAGTAAACGTTAACGCCATCCTCCGCAAAGCAGAAAGCTATGTCGCAACCATCCGCCAAGCAACATTCCAAGCAGAAAAAGGAACTTCTATGAACGGAGAAATCGTCACAATGCCCTCTCCCCTCTCCGAGGAGATGACTGAAAAACGCTTCATCGAATACGTCCTGCCCCCTCCAGGCGGCGTCGACATAACAGCCACGGATGTCCTCGTGGGCATCGGACGCGGGATAAAAGACCAGAACGAAATCCCACAAGTAGAGGAGTTGGCAAAGTCTCTCGGAGGAGCCTTGGCATGCTCACGTCCCATCGTGGACAAGGGCTGGCTTCCCAACGACCGCCAAGTAGGCAGCTCCGGAAAAACCGTGAAACCAAAACTCTACATCGCCCTCGGAATAAGTGGCGCCTTCCAACACGTCTTGGGAATGAAGAGCTCCGATCTCGTCATAGCCGTGAACAAAGATCCAAACGCACCAATATTCGGCGTAGCCGATTATGCCGTCATCGAGGACCTGTTCAAAATAGTCCCGCCCCTAAAAAACAAAATCGGCGAGTTGAAAGGGCAAAGATAACACACCCATCACCATCATCTTCTTCTCAGTAACACCTCGAACTACGTTCAAAGATCCACCGCAAAGAATCAACACCATGACGATGTTTTGTTCCCTTTCAGAGTCTAATTACGATTTAGCAAGACGCAATATTTAATACGGAGTCATGTGTCTTATTGTTTAGGAGAACAACGTTGCAACATTTGAAAGGGTTATCTTCGAAGGTAAAGAGTTCTCTGAAGAAGGTAAGGTTTGGTAAGCCGCCGATGCAGACGGTTGTTCCTACGGCGCCGCCGAAGCCTGTTCCTAGAGGGTTTAAGATTGTTGAGAGGTATCCGTTGTATGAGCCTTTTGCCCATGTGGCTATCGTGCAGAACCCGAAGACTGGTGAGTACAAGTACATTCTCGACGAGTTGCAGTTGGACCCGTTGGAGCAGAACATTTACAACCGTGTTCTGGACATCTTGCTGGCTGAGATCGAGTCGCCCAAGGAGGAAATCAGCGACCCCAGAAAATTTTTCGCCGTCGAAGCACGGCAGATAGTGGATAAGTACCGTATCAGTTTGGGATGGTTGCCCGACGTTTCTTGGTACAAAATACTCTATCACGCTGAGAGAGACCTCGTAGGCTTCGGGAAGATCGACCCCTTGATGCGTGACCCCAACATCGAAGACATTTCATGTGACGGTGTCCACAAGTCCGTTTACATATGGCATCGGAAATTTGAAAGCATCGAGACTAACCTTGTTTTTCATGAAGACCCCGAACTGGACAACATTGTGGTTAAGCTTGTCCACATGGCTGGGAAACACGTTAGCTCTGCTTTTCCCATAGTTGACGCATCCCTTCCTGGGAAGCACAGGCTTGCTGTATGCTACAGACGTGAAATCACACCGTTTGGCACGGCTTTCACTATCCGTAAATTCAGAGAGGACCCCTACTCGATTATTGATTTAATAAATATTGGAACATTCTCAGAGCAGATGGCTGCATATTTCTGGTTGTGTCTAGAAAACAGAGCGTCGATAATGGTTCTAGGTGGAACAGCGGCTGGAAAAACGACAGCGCTAAACGCTCTTGCCTGCCTCATCAAGCCAGGAAGCAAGATAATCACAATAGAAGAAACAGCGGAACTAAACCTTCCCCACGAGAACTGGGTCTCATTAATAGCTAGGAGAAGCTATGGTCTTGGCGAAAACCAGACAGGTGAAGTAACGCTGTTTGATCTGGTAAAAACTTCGATGAGACACAGGCCTGATGTCCTTACAGTGGGAGAGATTCGAGGCAATGAAGCCTACGTGCTCTTTCAAGCAATGGCGACCGGTCACGGTGGCATGAGCACCATGCACGCAGAGGACATCGATTCTGCAGTCAAGCGTCTCACTCAGAAACCCATGAACATCGCCCCCGCGTACATACCTCTACTAAACATTGCCTTGTCCGTTCAAAGAGTACATCTCAAAGTAGAAGGTGAAACGAAGGCGTTTAGACGAGTGATGGAGATAGATGAAATCGCCAACTATGAAGACTATCGGAGAATCTACAAGTGGCAACCAGCGAAAGACGAGTACATCTCTTCATTTAACGACAGCGTTATGATGCCCTTCATATCTGAACGCACTGGATTAAACAGAAAGGACTTGGATAGAGAGATTGAGAATCGTGCAACAATACTGCACTGGATGAGAGAGAAGAACATCAGAAGTTACAAGGATGTTGCAGCGATCATCGCAGAATATTATGCTCGACCAGGCGAGTTCTACGATAAGGTTTTAGTAGGAGATATAGAAGCACTTGCCACTCCTAAACACTCTTGAAGGGCTTTCGTTCCGCTTCTTCGGAAAGATAGCCCCAGTATTCCTGAAGAACGTCTTTGAGTTCGATAAGTATCTTCAAAGAGCCGACATGAGGATATACCCTGAAACGTACGTTTCGCTCATGTTTTTCGCTGCTTTCTTGACCCTTCCAGTCAGCGTAGCCGCAGTCATTCTCATCTTCATCTTTCAATTCATTCCACTCATCTTCCTAGTGCCCACTCCGTTTTTTGTGATGATTGCCTTCATGCTTACTCCTATGTCTAAAGCCGGTGAACGTTCTCAGCGATTGGAAAGAGAGATGCCTTTCGCTGCGACCTACGTGGCAGTTATGGCGTCGGGAGGAATACCGCCGTACACCAGCTTCAAACGACTTGGTGAGGCTGAACTCTTGCCTGCCATGAGCCAAGAAGCACGAGGCCTGATTAGAGACGTGGAGATCTTCGGGGTAGACCCTCTATCTGCGATGCAGAAATCTGCGAAAGGAAACCCGTTGGACATTTATCGCGAGTTTGTCGGTGGATATGCCTCAACAGTAATCATAGGAGGAGACATAACCAGCTTTCTCGAAACTAAGGCTGAAGAACTCTTCAAGACAAGGGCTGCAAGAGTGCGAGCCGCGGCGGAACGCCTCGGAATGCTTCTAGAGTCGTTCATCATAATCATGGTCCTCATGTCACTGTGCTTCTACATTCTCTTCAGCGTGGAGTCGATTTACAGCACTGGGATGTCCTCTTATTCCGGGATAATCCTGTACACCTATGTTTTCACGCCGCTACTTTCGTTCGTGTTTATCTACCTTGCGCACGGAATGCAGCCGAAGTCTCCGATTACGGACTGGAGACCCTACAAGGCATTTGCACTCTGTACAGCAGCAGCTGTCGTGGTACTCATGATTCTTACGAACTTCCTTGGGATGATGCCGCTTCCGTTCCTCGATCCAATAACAGGTATCGTAGACCTTCCACTGGCTGTCTCGATAGCTTTGGTGATCACGGCTGGACCGCCAGCCATAATTCAGATGAAGCTTTCAGCGGAAAAGGCAAGCACCGAGCGAGGGGTTACTCTCTTCCTTCAAGACCTCACAGAAACTAGGAAGACGGGTCTCGCCCCCGAAAAATGTATTGAGACTCTCTCCAACCGAGAATACGGGAGTTTTAGCAAGCATTTGAAGAAGATTACAGCCGAACTTTCTTGGGGTATCCCCTTGAGGAAAGTTTTCATGGACTTTGTGGGGCGAACTAAGAGTTGGATAACGCAGATTGTTATGTTTCTTCTAGTGGAGACGGTTGACGTTGGTGGCGGTACGATTGCGATGATTGAGTCGCTTGCAAAGTTTAGCACGACCACTCAAGAGGTTGAAAGAGAGAAGAAGATGGCGGTCAAACCCTACATAATGATGCCTTATTTTGCTGCTTTGATGCTCGTGGCTACAACTGTCATGATGCTCACTTTCACAACCAAAACAGTCGGTCTTGCGGGTCCTTCAGCAGCAACTAACATTGATCTGAGCTCCCTAATGGTTGTTTTCTCCACTTCCGTCATCATTCACAGTTATTTAATCGGGCTGGTAGGGGGGAAGATTAGCGAGGAGTCGGTCGCTGCAGGCTTCAAGCATTCGGCGTTGTTGACGATAATCGCCATCGTAGCGGCTAAGGTAGCTCCGTCCCTGATCAGCTTCTAGGAGGTAAATAATCTCCATGGCATGGAAGGCAACGAGAAAAAGAGGCAATAAAGCAGTAAGCCCCGCTGTTTCAGCCGTCATCATAACTGGGATTATGGCTACGTTGATCACTGTTGCCTTCGCCTTCGCCAGTAACTTTCTGGTGTTCAGGATGGCTGAGAGTGAATTCAACTCTTCTAAACAGTTCATGCAGACTTTGGGGCAGCAGATTGACGATGTTGCATGGGTGGTTGGGAAAACGGAGACTGCGCGCTACTCAGGCAGATACGGTGACGTCTCGTTCGAGAATGAAACGCTGAACTATGCAATCTACGTAAACACAACGACGCAGTCAAACTTTAATTTCTACAGCATCACCACCGGCATCATCTGTTTCAACATGCCAGTAGAACACTATTCTATGGGAAACGACTATTTCGAGCTGATTTACCCGTCTTCGAACTATGGCTTTCTGTCGGAGGGTGCTTCGGCGCCCGTTGCCAGCGTTTTTTCCATAGAAAGGCTACCCATGGCAGACGGCAGTTACGTGAGGACTGTGGTGGTGCCCACTATAAGGGTGCTAAGCCTGACCATAGGAGACACGAAATACGTTCGACTTTACCTCCCGATTCTTCTGGAAGGAGAATCGCCGAAACATTCCCAATCCGTTACACTGACTGGAGAAAAAATCTACAAGCTGGCAGAGATTGTAACAGGCATAAAAGTTGAAGTTGACTTCCCAAAAACAGGGTTTGATAACTTCTTCTTCAATTTTCCTGAAACTGAAGAACCGATAACATTGACTGGTGAAACCGTTCTCGAGCTTTATTTTGGAGAGGTGGATGTGGCGCTTGGCGTGCACGCCTAGCCTCATGGAGGTCTATGAATGCCCCACGTGAGCATGGAATATGCCATCATGGTTCCCATTCTCTTAGTTCAAGTAATCCTAATACCCATGGCTACCGGCTGGATGATGGACGCCTGGGTCGTTCGGCGCCGAGAAACGGCACTCCAAGACGTCGCAAGCCACGTGGGAACAACCATCCAGCAGCTCTACTTCTCCCTCAATCGTGACGAAATAGCCCCAGGAAACACCACTCAAACCGCAAACGTACCAGAGCTTATCGAGAACATTCCCTACGTAATAACAGCGTCAGACAGAAAAGTCGAGAACAGCACCATAATAGACCTGTACCTCGCCCTGATGGGAATAGGCACCACAACCACCTCACGCGTCACACTAGGCCCAAAAGTAGTGTGGCAGCAATCCACCTTCTTGAGCAACTCCACTTGCGCCAGCATAAAGGTCGAGAAATTCTCCAACGGCACCCTCAGCTTTTCGTTCGGGTAGGAGAAGATGAACAAGAATGACTGGAGTAACAATCGACCACCTCGTCGCAACCACCGCTTTTATAGCAGCCATGCTGCTTTTCATTGGACTCTTCACTCAGACGCTCCAAGCTGCAATTCTGTACCAGCAGAATAGGCACGTGTCACTCAAAGCCAGCGACATGCTGGACAACATCCTACTGAGTCCGGGCTACCCTTACGAGTGGGGTGAGACGAACGCCACCCTATCCTGCTTCGGACTTCAACAGCCGGAAGTAAGCGGCTACGTCCTCAGCTCCTTCGCCCTCATGAGGCTGACTTCTCTCTCTGGAGAACCCGTGGAGTATCCGCGGGGGTCGGGGAAATGGTACAACAACATTAGTTTGGGACCCAGTGGCTACTTGTTCATTCCGATCAGTGATTCCATTAGCTATGAGAC
>CAZPDY010000064.1:0-6637 GCA_964585455.1 uncultured Candidatus Bathyarchaeia archaeon
GTGTTATACCGCACGACCGCGCCCGTATCAGGGTTAGCAACTTCCCATTCATAATAAAACCCAGGCACGACGCTTTGGTTGGCAATCTTAGCCATCCAAGTCCACTTTCCTTCGTCTCCGTACATTTGGTCTCCGCCGCTAAGGCTATCAAACGTCGTGAAGACAAGAATGTGCGTTGGTGTTCCTTCGGGGCCATTGAACTGCTCTTCCAAGATTTTTACCGCTTGTGTTTCATTCGACATGAACACCTCGCCTATCAACCCTATTTGTGTGAGGTTGAAGGTAGCGTTATCTGCAAGAGATGTACGATTTCCCTTGACACTAATCCAATATCCATAATCCCACCAACTGCAAACAATCGCGTTCTCTGGGAGGTTCAGTTGCATCCAATTGAGCATCTCAGTCCACTCAACCGATGCGCTTGAAGGTTTTACTGGAACGCTTGCCGCAAGTATCGTCGGCGGAGTATACGCATGAGTGTACACGCTTCCTATGGTCGCTCTGGAAAAGGGAAAAGCGTAGGTTAGAGTTAGAAGAAGGAAGATAAGAATCAACACTGAACCGCTAAATTCCTTTCCAACGTGCCCCGGAGTGTATCTCTTGCCCAAGGATGTCCTTGGGGTTTCTTTCATTATGGCGATAAAAGGTCGCAGCAGATTCACAACTCCAATAGCCATCAAAATGGCGAATACAGGTGCCACCAGTATAGTTAATCGAACCATGGAAGAAGCGAAGTACAACGACGTTAGGCCGAAGATGATGATGAAAAGGTTTCGGTTAGTCAAGTCTCTTATGGCGAAGAATAAGCCCAACATAAAGAAGAGTACACCGATGCCGTAGTCATAGTATATGGACCCCCATGCTGTGAGTCTGTGTTCTTGAACCGACTGGTATATTTGGGATTCTCCCCTCTGTAGTGGGTTTATGACGCTGACGAATTTTCCGGCAATAGAGCCCAAATATCCAAGGTAGGTTAGGACTAGGAACCCGCCTATGATTGCTGCGAAGAAAAGCGCTGTCAAGATAATTTTCCATCGCGTGGTGCTCGTGGCGTTTAACACCTCTTTTAAGCAGAGCAAGCCGAAGACGCCGAGCACTGGAAGAATAGCCCAAGTGGTGAGGTAGCTGGTGGAGTTTTTTGGAACGTTAACTGCTAGGAACAAACCCAAACCGAAGGTCACGCTGTAAGAAATCAGGAGACGACGAGAGTACCGCCTGAGAATAATAAGGACAAACGCGAAGAGCGTTGCCATCGCGATCGGGTACAGGGCAGCCCCCCACGAAGCTGTGATGTAGCCCAGTGTCAAGCCAGCGGTTACCGCGTAAATTAGAGAGTGCTTTTGTGGGCGTTCTTTGTCTAAGGCTCGGAGAAACAAGAAGGCGAAGAGCAAGATGGCACCGATCCCCACCGTCTCGTCGTCGAAGAACCCCGCAGACGTCCTCGTGATGTGGGATGCGTTCAACGCGAGGAAAAAGGAAGAGAAAAGCCCCACGACTTTACCTCCGACATCGTTTCCTAAGAAGTAAGCCATCACGCATGCCAACGCGCCGAAGATTGCGGGAAATATTATGCAGAAATCATAGAGGGATATGGGCACGCCTAAGAGAGAGATCACGTTGTATAAGGTTGCGGCAGTCAAGGGCAGACCAGGGTAAGCTGCACGCCCAACCTGCACTTCAAGGGGGTACCACCGTTTGGCTTCGGACGTTGTCCACGTAACCCAGTCGAAGTATCCGTCTTTCACTATTTTCTCGGTGAATTGGTACTGAAAGTACGGGTCGAACTCTGATAGCTCTAGTCCCCAACGGATGGGAAGCAGCCTTATCGACAGGGCGATGAAGAAGATGAGGGTTAAGGCTGATAGTGTGAGTAACGTAGAGCGTGAAACAGATATTCGTGCCTTAGATAGGTTTTGAAGGGCACCCGTGATTTTTTCTCGTGATATCAAGCCTCGTAGGTCCAATATTCTGTCTCCTCGTTGCTCAATCAAGTTGACAGAACTCTTTTATTTCCCTTATGGTTCTCGAGGAATTTCAGCCCTATTGTTTTCTCATGGAACCGTATCTTTGAGGGTCGTATAAGGGGAATTTAGCGATTTGGGCTTTCGTATGTTTGTCCCTTATCTTTACGTTAACAGTTCCGCCTTCGGTTGCGTGTTCTGTCTTGACGTAGGCCATCGCGATACCCTGTTTCAGTAATGGTGAGAAAGTTCCGCTAGTCACGTATCCTATTCTCTCATTATCTTTGAAGATTTCGTGTTTGGGGCGAGGGATCCCAGCCTCTAGCATTCTGAGGCCTATTCGGGTTTTCTTTGTTCCTTCGGCTTTTTGTTTGAGTAGGGCTTCTTTTCCTATGAAGTTTTCTTTCTGTAGTTTCACTACGAAGCTTATTCTTGCTTCTAGGGGTGTGGTGTTCTCGTCTATGTCGTTGCCGTAGAGGCACATTCCAGCTTCGAGTCTCAGAGTGTCTCGGGCGCCCAGACCGCAGGGCTCGATGGCGAATTCTTTTCCTGCTTCGAGGATGGCGTTCCACGCTTCTACTGCCTTTTCAGGGTTTGACACGGGAGTGTCGAGGATGAATACTTCGAACCCGTCTTCGCCCGTGTAGCCAGTTCTTGAGATGAAAGCTTCGAGGTTTGCGAGTTTTGTCCAGGCGCATTTAAATCGCTTTGTTTCTTTCAAGTCTATTGTGGCGATTTTTTGGAGGGTTTCTTGGGCTCTCGGTCCTTGGACTGCGAACATGGCGATGTTGTCTGACACGTCTTCGACTTTTACGTTAAAGTGGGTTGCCTGTTTAACCAGCCATTGGTAGTTTTTGGTCCTGTTGGCGGCGTTGTAGACCATGAAGAACCTGTTTTTTTCTTGTCGTGAGAGGACGAAGTCGTCTTTTATTCCTCCTTCTTCGTTGCACATGAGTGAGTAGTGGGCGTCTAGGGGGTTGAGGGTGGTTACGTCGTTGGTGGTGACGTAGTTGAGGAAGGCTTCGGCGTCTGTGCCCGTGATTGTTACTCTTCCCATGTGGGTTACGTCGAAGATGCCTACGCTGTTCCTCACTGCCAGGTGTTCTGGGATTATACCTTTGTACCATATGGGCATTTGGAATTCTGCGAAGGGGACGAGCTTGCCGTTTTGGGCGTGGTATTGGTGGAGGTGGGTTTTCTTTTGTTGGTTCAAGGGTGGTTCCTTGTTAGTTTTTTATGGGTTTGACTTCGACGTCTATGGGTATTAGGGAGAGTTTTTTGCCGCATTTTGGGCATTTTCCGTCGTGTTTTTGTATGATTTCGTCTGGGGGTTTTAGTTCCGTTCCTTCGTAGAGGATGCAGTGGCAATTTTGGCAGAAGACTTTTTGGGGCATGGTGGGTTCCCAGAGGAGAAGGTGTGTTGGGGGATTTATGTGTTGTTGTGGGGTTTTGAGGGTTTTTTTGGTTTGTTGGGGTGGTGGGTTGTTTGTGTTTTGGGTTGTGTTTTTGGTTGGGGTTGTGTTCTGGGTTTTGTTGGGGGTTGGGTTTGAGTGTTTTGTGGTTGATTTATGGTTGATTTGTGGAGTGCTTTATGGGTGTTAGAGGGTTGTGGGAGGGTTTTTATGAGTGTGGTTTGGATTATTGGGATGGGGTAATTGAGAATGCCTAGGGTAATTCATTTTGAGGTTAACGCCGAGAAGCCTGAGAGGGCTGTGAAGTTTTACGAGAAAGTTTTTGGGTGGAAGGTTATGAAGTGGGAGGGTCCGATGGATTATTGGCTAATCATGACGGGTGAGAAGGGTGAAGCGGGTATTGACGGTGGGATGGGGCGTAGGAAGGAGAGTGAGCGGGCTGAGACTGTTAACACGGTTGACGTGCCTTCGGTGGATGAGTTTGCGAAGAAGGTTGAGGCGAATGGTGGGACGGTTGTGGTGCCGAAGCATGCTGTGCCAGGTGTGGGTTGGCTGGTTTACTTCAAGGACCCTGAGGGTAACGTGTGGGGTATGATGCAGGACGACGCGTCGGCTAAGTAGGCTCTGCCTTGGTTAGCTTGTGTAGAATTGGTCTGGGTTTTCTTCCATGTATTTTTCGTAGAGGTCGAGTAGGTCTTTTAGTCTTACGAGGCTGAGTGTGGCTTCGCCGACTCTGGTGGTTTTCATTATCCCGCGTTGGATGCATGGTTGTGTCATCTTGGCGAATTGAGGGTAGGGTCCTACGTCCCATTCCCATTTGTCCTCTGAATATTTGTCTTTGAACCATTTGGGCGGGGTTAGTTTGTCTCGTAGGTGTTTTGGGAGGGTGACTCGTTCTTCTACGAGGTGCATGGAGGTGCAGTGTCCTAAGTCTATGCCTATGAGGAGTATGTAGCCATCATGCTGGAGGAGTGTCCGCCATGCTTCGAGAACATTTCTGCGTCCAGCATCGACTGTTTCTTGGGATAAGGGTCCCGTGGCTGCTACCGAGTAGACGGGGTCGAGGCTTCTGAGGACGCCTCGCCGTTTTCTAAAGGCTTCTGGGATTGCGCCCGTGATGCATGGAGTTGTTACGGGGTCGTAGGGGAGGATTTTGAGGAGCCACGAGATGCCTGCGGCGAGTTCCTCGGGTGAACGTTCGACTTCTTGTATGTTTGCGGAGTGTGTGGGCATGACTACCGTGCCCTCTTTGCCTACGGTTTCGAGGAGGGCGTCTATGACGATGTTGACCCCGCCTTCGACGTAGCCGAAACTGCTGAGGGAGCTGTGGACGCCGACATTATCGCCTTTCTTTAGTCCTAGTCTTCGTAAGCCTGCTTTGACGTCGTCTTTGGACACGGAGGTTTTTGGGGGTTGTCGTGTTTGGGGTTTCATGTTCTTTCATGCTTTGTCAGGTGGGTTGGTTGGCTGGTTTTTCTTTTGGAGCCAATCTTCGAGCATTATTCTGTTGGTGCTGTAGTGTTTCTCTGCCGTGACTATCCTCTCTTGGCTAGTCTGAAGAGGATTTTGTGGGTCCTTACTCGGGATAAGCCTGTTTTCCATCTGATGTCTTTCTGCAGCATCGTGCCGATTGACTCCTCTCGACTGCACTAGCTAGCGAGCACACGGATCGAAACGTTGAAGTGCTTCTCGATTTCTCTCGAAAAACTCTCTAAAAGCAGGCGTCAAATCGATCCCCTCCACTTCGCTGAGCGGTACCCAGCGGACTTCCAGAACATCACTGCCAGCGTTCAGCCTGCCTTTGTCCCGTTTTAAACAAGCGAAGAAATCAACGATGACGAAGTGGAACCGCAACCTGCCTCTCTGATCAGGTATAAGGTTATCCACAACGTCTATCAAGCTGTGGGCTTCCACGTCGAGGTTCGTCTCCTCCTTCACCTCCCGAACCAACGCGTCACGCACTCTCTCACCAACCTCGACCAAGCCGCCTGGAATACTCCACTTACTCTTCCCAGGCTCGAAGCCACGCTTCACCATAAGAATCCTGCCATTCTGAATAATCACTGCACCCACTCCCACGATGGGCCGCTGGGGGTATTCACGCTTCAAACAGGTCCATCCCTAACAATGCGTGTGGTGGTGGGCCCGCCCGGATTTGAACCGGGGACCAACAGGTTATGAGCCTGTCGCTCTAACCGTGCTGAGCTACGGGCCCTTGTTTCATTATTCCTTTTTCTTTCTGATTTAAGGGTTTTCTGCTTTGTCATGGCTGTAAGTTCGCTTTTTCTCTAAGAAACGACGGGCTAACGCAAGTAGTCGTTCTGAGATGCCTTGCTTCCCCTGCGTTGCCCCAGCAGGATGCCTAAGCCGAAGGCGACGAAGCCAACGGAAAAAGTTTCGTGGTGGATGTCGGAAACTTGGAACCATACTCCAGAGTTGAAGTATTGTTCTGCGAGAATTAGGAATGCTACCAAGAAGCTTAGATAAGCGAGGATTTCTGCGTGGCTGGGCATGTTTTTGGCTCTCGACAGCTGTTTTTTGGGGTATGAAGATTTAAATATTCCGTGTTTCGTCAGAATAGGTCGTTACGTTGCCGCCGTAGCTCAGTTCGGTAGAGCGGCTGGCTGTTAACCAGTCGGTCGTAGGTCCAAGTCCTACCGGCGGCGCCTCTCGCGTATTCTTGTGGTGCTCTACGCCTAGCATAGACCGTCCTATAGACTGCAAACATGGATGCTGAGGGGAATTAGTGGCGAGGAGTGTTAGTTTGAATCTGCAGTCTGGAGCATGGGAGTGAATATTGTTTATTGCTACAGAAGATTTAATACATCTTTTCCACTACATTCCATCCATAACAGAGGGAAAACTTCATGCCTATATCGGTTTCCAATAAGCCTCAGTTCACTGGGATAATCATTCTGTTCGTGGGTGTAGCCCTCCTGGCTTTTACTTTCATGAACGCTTTCCTGTTCCTTCAAGAGCCCTTCGGCATAATTGCCACGGGGGATTTGGCGCTGGTTTTCGGGGAAGCCTTGGCTCCTCTGATTCAAGCGTGCATACGTTTGATGTATTTGGGCATCATGGGATGGATTGGCTCACTCTTGACTGTAAGGGGCATTCCTCTGGTAACGCACAGACACGTTCCAGTAGCCCCGCCAGTGGTAGCCACGCAAGCTCCGCCGCAACCGCAGCCGCAAAAGCCGATAGCGCCGCCACAGCAGCAACCACAGCCAAAACCCGCACCGACACCATCACCAACGCCGTCGC
>CAZPDY010000065.1:0-6610 GCA_964585455.1 uncultured Candidatus Bathyarchaeia archaeon
GTCCCGTTCATGGGACTCTTGCGGATAAGATGAAAAGGGGTCAGGGACTAGGGTTCTGCGAGTTAGAGCGTAATATGGCGAGGGATGAGACGGCTAGGTTGTATGGGTGGCTGGAGCGGTTGTTTTCGAACATGCGTGTCGTCTATTCGGGTAGAGGCTTCCATATCCACGTTTTGGATGGTGATGCTCTGTGGTGGAGTAGGCAGAGGAGGGCGGGGTTGGCTCGGAGGTTGAAGGGTGAGGGTTTTCGTGTTGATGCGTGGGTTACTTCTGGCGGGATGCGGCTGATTCGCTTGCCTTACAGCTTGCATGGCATGGTTTCGAGGATAGTTTTGCCAATTTCTGTTGACGAGTTGTCGGGCTTTAACCCTATCACCGATGAGCGCTGTTTGCCAAAGTTTCTGAAAAATACTGCTAAGCCTTAGAGTAAGCCTTTCCAGAGGTCATGGGCTGCTACTTTTTCTTGACTTCTTTGGCTTTCTTTTCTTTCTTCTTATAGTAATAGTATCGTTTCTTTTTCTCTGCCTCTGCCATTCCAAGTCCTCGTTAGAGAGTTGTCTTCTTTCTGGGGATAAATAATTTGCTGTATAGACGAAAGCCCGTGTTGAGAAAAGGCTTAAACGAGTCTTGCCCTATTCCTATCATTGCCACTTAGGAATGGGCGGGTAGATCATCTTGGATTAATCGCCACGTTTACTATTCACATCGTTTTGTGATAAAGGTTTAAGATGAACATAGCTTGGAACAACTAATGATTTGGATGAGACGATTTTCCAAACACTAGAAAGATCAACTCAAGAAGCTTGTCGAAAAAGGCGCTAGCCTGAAAGAAATTAGCTATCGTCTTGGTCGCTGCAAATCTGCGGTACAATATCATATCTCAAAGCTACGTGGGAAGCGGGCGCGAGAAAAAGAATTTTCGGTAGAAAGGTTAGCTGAAGTAGAGTTAGGATGGTTGATTGGATGTTATGCAGGTGATGGTAGCCGCTACCTCAGAAAAGGCGCTTATTCTTACGAGGTGAAGTTTGCATTGAACGAAAATGAATATGCCATCGTAAGGTTTGTTGAGATGGTCTTATCCAAATGTGGCATGAAGACCCGAAGAAGCATCTTTGGAAAGCGGGTTTATGTGAGATGCCAAAGCAAGCAACTCTATAGATTCGTGGAAAGATATCTTCGGTGGGATGGCAAGAAAAAGTCCACTTCAGTTAGGCTAGTCGACCTTTCTGCGTATTCAACTAGCTTCTTACTTGGTTTTATATGTGGTCTGATAGATGCTGATGGAGGAACGAGAAGGCTTTACATTTCAACTTCGTCTGAGAGGTTGGCAAATGACATTATGGAGATTTGCGAAAAGCTGGAAATTACAGCTAAGAAGTATAGATATGATGTTTTCCATATTTATTTGAACAAAGCTGATTATCTGAAAGCATGCTGTACGCATATGTTTTCTTCGTTTAAACTTGGTTTGAGCAATGGTGGGCCGGGGAGGGTTTCCCCTTCGGTCAGTGGACCGGGCGGGATTTGAATTCGCGAGTCCAGTGTTTTGTTCGCTGGGCTTCCCGCGGCCTCCACGATGCCAACGTGGCGATCATTCCAAACTGATCTACCGGCCCTCGACAGACTAGGCAGTTCAAAAACTATTAAGCATTTTGCATTCTGGTTCTGTTAACTCTTAGGGGCTTGTATGGAAGGAAGGGTGTTCATGTTAACTAACTGGGCTTTTTGCCATATTTTTGTCTATCGGATAAAGCCCTTTTGAGCTAAGGCTGTTGTTTGGATTTATTGTGCTTTTTCTATGGAAATAAGTCGTGACGACCACAGTTTTTCCACGATTAAACGTTTCTTGTAACACCTTATTTGATGGTTTAATACACCATTTCGCTTAACTGTTAAGCGACCGTGCAACTTATATATGTGTAAGAGTAATGAATTGGTTTGAGTTGGTTAAAATGCCAACATTAAAATTCACGATACATGGAGTGGTATTCGAATACATTGGAGAAGAGAGTGAATTAGTCAGTTTCCTAAACAAATTCCTTAGTGGTTCAATACCATCGTCAACTCAAATGAAACCAATTTTACCAAATGCTACACCGACAATCATGCAAAAAGCGAAGGAGGAAAAAATGATTGACATACCTACACCATCAGATGAAGAGGTCATCAATTATATCACATCAGAACCTAGCTTAAGTCACGATCTATTTGAAGTTCAAAGACATTTCTTCAAAAGAACATTCATGTCAAGAGGCAATGAAAAGCGTATGTATCATAGAACCGCAAGGCAACTAAGACTCATCAGGAAGCAAATCGAGAAAAGTCATGGTGGTCGGTTTATAGCAACGAAAGGTGCAAAAAAGGGTCTAAAGCGGTACATATTCAAAAAGCAAGAACCATAGACTGTCATACTTGCAGAACGTTGAATAGAGCCGACGTAGCTGAGCAGCAAAGCACCCGATTTGGTAATCGGGGTGTCGTGGGTGCGAATCCCACCGTCGGCTCCATTCGAATGTTTTATATGGGGATTGGCTCACTATAAATTTTGTGGTTGACTGTTATACCTCAACGCCCTTTTACTGCTAGAAGCATAGACCTCTTAGTCTATTTATTTCTTTCCTTCTTTCCTCTTTTGCATATATTCTCTAATGGCATTCTCAGTATATTCGCTTGTCTTGCGGGTTGAACCAGTTTCTTTTACGACGAAGTTAAGCCATTCTCGCCAAAGCTGGTCGTCAACTGATACCGATGTTTTCCTTCTCGACATCGCCATTCACGCTTTGTTAATTCCCGTTAGCGGTATATAGGCTTTGCGGTATAAGAGTAAAGCTTAAATATGCCTTTCGCTATATATCGGTATAGCGGTAAAGCGGTAAAAAGGTAATACCGATGAAAGGCAAACAATCAAACGCTCGCAAGCTCCGTGCAATCTCACTCTTAGCTCACAACAAGGTTGACAGGATAAACGACTTCACATACAGAGTTTGGAGTCAAAGTGGAGAGGGTCAATATATTGTTGTGAGAGAGGGCTTGAAGTGGAAGTGTGAATGCCCTGATTTTGCGTTTAATCACGTTGCCTGTAAGCATGTTCTTGCGGTTGAACAGTTCCGTTTAAATGAGCGTAGTACATTCCCCTCTGAAAAAGGAGATGATAATCTATGCGAACCAGAAGAGAGTTTGGTCTGCAAGTATTGTGGATCGGAAAGGATAGTTAAGAGAGGATACCGAGATACTCAGAAGGGAAAGGTTCAACGGTTTTTCTGCAAGGATTGTAAGCACAAGTTTGTGATTGACGATGGATTTGAGAAGATGAAAAGCACTCCGCAAACCGTGACGATTGCGCTAGACTTATACTTTAAGGGAATAAGTCTAAGAGCCATAGTTGACCACTTAAAGCAGTTCTACGGAACAGAAGTCAGCCATGTTGCAATTTTCAAATGGATAAAGAAGTATATTAAGCTGATGAAAGAGTATACGGATCAGCTAGTGCCACAAGTAAGTGGAATATGGCATAGCGATGAAATGACTTTAAACCTGAGATCCTCAGAAGAACTAAGATGGCTCTGGAACGTTATGGATAATCAAAGTCGGTTTTGGCTTGTTAGTCAGATAACTGAGAAGAGAGAGATGATAGATGCTAGAAATGTGTTAGCAGAAGCAAGCAACTTAGCGAAAATTAGACCGCTAGCAATAGTCACAGATGGATTAAGAGCATATCCACACGCAATATCAAAGGAATTTCACACAATGAAAGCTCCGAGAACACAGCATGTCAGAGTGCCAAACATACGAAACCGATCATATAACAACAACATGATAGAAAGACTACACGGAACAATCAGAGCTAGGAACAAAACAATGAGGGGCTTAGAAGACGACAAAACCGCACAAGCAATAATCGATGGATTCAGAACATACTACAACTTCATAAGACCACACATGGCACTGGATGGGAAAACACCTTCAGAAAACGCTGGAATGAAAGTAACCTCAGACGGCAACAAATGGCTAAGCCTAATTAAAAAGGCAAGACAAAGAGCTTAAAATAAAAGAGGGAATATTGTGATTATTCTATGTCGCTCTTCACATAGGTATTCTTGTACTCTGGAAATTCCTTGTGGACTAAGTGGCGAACTCTATCTGGGTCTAGTGGGTATATCCGTTTTTTTACGCTTAAGGCGATTTCTCTATAAGAATTGGGGAGTTTGCCCCACAACTTTTCAGCTATTTTTGCTCCTTCTTCCGTTAAGATTATTCTCTTCGATGTGACAGTCTTTCCCGATGAATCTATCCATTTTTTAGATCGTGTTCTAATCAGCTTTTTCTTCTCAAACGTCTGCAGGTCACTGTCTAGACATTCAGGAACAGGTCCGTTTTCGGCTGCAATGAAGTGGTCTAACGGAAGTGAGTCGCCATAGACTGTTTCCAATGATTTCCACATGTAGAACATCATTTTCTGCAAATGATATTTGTAGAAAACGTCACCTTCATTGAAATTGCCTGGTTTAGCGAATATCATCAGCAACGTTCCTATGTCTCTAGGGCAAATGTCAAGTTCTTCTGCAATTTGGTTTATTTCGGCTTTAGCTACTTCAGAGGGATATACCATGATTTCTCCTGTCTTAGGGTCTTGTAAAGCTTTGACTTTTGGAACTTGCATAGGCTCGCCTTTCCAGTTGACTGTATCGATAGTAGTCTCAGTCTCTATCCATCTTACCATTATGGTCACCTTGTTTATTTGTGTCTGTGGATTCTCAACATCTTTTTCGGGGGTCTTATATACGTTACCACAATTTTCTTATTAGTCTCATCAATAGAGCAACTCAGCAAGTATTTGTTGCAATCGACAACAACTGGTTCAGTCCAGTCGTGCTTGGATCGCCTTGGTCGGGTCGGGTATTGTGCTCTTGCGAGTTCATACTGAATTTTTTGTAGCAACACTGAAGGGAATTTGCGATACACTTTAGCTTTAAAAAATTACAATATAGCTATATTATAGCTACATAGTGAACTGATGTCAAATTGAGTTGGCGAGAACCACCATGGATCATCTTGTTTTTTTCCAGAAGACAATTACGACCCTTCACATGATTTCATTGTTGTCAACAAAGTATATAAAGCTGAGTTGCTTGCCAATGGATTGCTTTTTTAGTTCGTCATTTTGGGTCAAATGGTATTACCACAGACTTTGTATAAAAACCTTTCTCACGTAGGAAACAAAATTCCATATTCATATTAAGCGAGGAAAAGCCCCGACGGGTTAACACTCACCTATCAAGCCCCTAAGAGTTAACAGAACCTGCATTCTTGAAATTAATGAACGCAACCAGCTGTGGTTAAGAACAAGCGACTTTATGGATACCATCTTCTACGTAAGCCGAAGTCGTGAACGCTAACTATGGGATCAAGCCCTGCTTTCTTCAATATTTCGTTGAACAACAATGTTATCGACTCTCGCATGGCGTCAATCTCTAAAGGAAGGTTCCTGTTGTGAAATGCATAGAAACCGTCTGGTCTTAAAATCATCTCATCGTTTCTCACTGCTACTTCAATTCGAGTGCGGAGATCTTCAAACCGCAAAGTAAGAATGCCCCACATTTGTCTCCAATTTGGATTGGAAAACATACTACGAGGTTTAGTTCTGCTAATTTCATCTCCTTCTCTAGTTTTCAATATTCCCCTGTTCAGTGCTCTAATAATGTCAGTAATTGCTGTTAAAAAATCCTTCATGTTTCCTTCTATCAGAAAAGGCTGATGCAGAGCGGGACGATCAACAAACAATCGCAATTTTTCCAATGCTTCCTTATCACTTTGGCTATACCCTCGTCTCAATTCATCTTGTATTTCACCAAACGTCATAGCTGGGTTGTTGCTATCCTCCACAAATTCAACATCCTCGGGTTTTGCACCTTCATATTCAAATTGTGCGTTCTTTCCGCATTTCTCGCATTTAGAAGGCATAATACTGGAAGCAGTTGTGAACGAGGCACCACACTTCCTACATTTCTATCCAACCTTGGCTTTCCAATACCACACCTTGATCATTGACTCCTGAAAACGCCATGCATCTTGTGCTTTACTATGCGGAATAACAACTATAGTTGGATATGGCTGATCTTTCTTTATCTTGCGCAATATCGAGGACGCATCGAATTCTCTATCATTCTCAACTTCAATCAAAACTTTTTGTGTCCCTCTTGCGTCATAATTTAACACATCGACTAGGAGATCGCAACATCTTTTACTCCCTATTTCTTCTTCAGGCAGCACATGAATGTTGCCTTTTCTGACCATCTTCTTTACCCAAGTATAGTCGTTATAACGAAGGGCGTTAATCAAGTCATCATCAATGTTGCCCAATTGGACTCACCTTAATATTGGATTAACACTTGTGACCTAATTAACCTTGATTGATGGCATTAACTTAGAGGCCGCGGGTTCAAATCCCGCCCCGTCCACCACGTATTCTGTCCATTTTCGGAAATGATATGAACTCGCTACACACAAGAAGCCTGACACGAGAAGGTGCTAAATTGACTGAGGAGAAGAAATACGCAGAAAAAGAGGCTCACAAGAAATTCGCAGTCGACCTTTTCAACCTCGTCTGGGG